>JALWQC010000281.1 GCA_027080755.1 Paracoccaceae bacterium | reverse complement strand
GGTCTACACATTCGAAGGCCCTTTGTTGGAGGACGTTCTGCGCGCCGCAGGTGCAACCGGTGACACGGTGACAATCCGGGCGCTGGATGGCTATGCGGTTGAAATCCCCTTTAACGAGGCGATTGAAAAAGGGGCGGTTGTGGCGCTGAAACGCGACGGCATCCCCTTTGCGATCGGGGATTACGGCCCGACCCATGTTGTTTTCCCCCGTGCGGAGCGGGTCGATCTGGCAAATATGCCGGATGACTGGTGGATCTGGTCGATCTATCACATCGTTGTGGAATAGACACAGCCGAAAACAGGCCGCCGCGGGTAACGCGGCGGTCTTTTTGCTTGGCCATTGCCCCGTCATGCCGTTATATCGCGCCACTGGATAACGGAGCACCCGATGGACCATTTTATTTACCGCAACGGCACGCTGTATGCCGAAGACGTCCCCTTAAGCGAAATAGCGGCCAACGTCGGCACGCCGTTTTATGTCTATTCGACGGCCACCCTTCAACGCCACTATCAGGTGTTCGACGAGGCGCTGGCCGGCATGGACCATCTGGTGTGCTATGCGATGAAGGCCAATTCCAACATGGCGGTTTTGCGCATCATGGCCGACCTCGGGGCGGGGATGGATGTGGTTTCGGGCGGGGAATATGCCCGCGCGATTACTGCCGGCGTTCCGGGGGAAAAGATTGTGTTTTCCGGCGTTGGCAAAACCCGCGCGGAAATGCACGCGGCCCTGACGCAGGGGATCCGCCAGTTCAACGTTGAAAGCGAGCCTGAAATGCGGGTGCTGAACGAGGTGGCGCTGGAGCTGGGGAAAGTGGCGCCAATTGCGGTGCGGGTCAATCCCGATGTGGACGCCAAAACCCACGCCAAAATTGCCACCGGCAAGTCGGAAAACAAATTCGGCATCCCGATTAGCAAGGCCCGCGCGGTTTACGCCGAAGCCGCCGCGATGGAAGGATTGGAGGTCGTCGGTATTGATGTCCACATCGGCAGCCAGCTGACCGATCTGGCCCCTTACGAGGCCGCCTTTTCCAAGGTCGCGGATCTGACGCGGGAATTGCGCGCCGACGGGCATGATATCCGCCGGCTCGATCTTGGCGGGGGGCTGGGGATTCCCTACACCCGCTCGAACGAGGCGCCGCCCCTGCCGATGGAATATGGCGATGTGATCCGCCGCACGCTGGGGGATCTGGGCTGTGAAATAGAAATAGAGCCGGGGCGCCTGATCGCGGGGAATGCCGGCCTGCTGGTTACCTCGGTGATTTACCGCAAGGAAGGCGAGGGACGCGATTTCCTGATTGTCGATGCGGCGATGAACGATCTTGTCCGCCCTGCCATGTATGACGCCCACCACGATATTGTGCCGGTTGCCGAGCCGGCTCCGGGCGCGGAACAACACCCCGTGGATATCGTCGGTCCGGTATGTGAAACCGGCGATACCTTTGCCAAGCAGCGCGATTTGCCGATGTTGCAGGCGGGGGATTTGGTGGCGTTCCGCTCGGCCGGGGCATACGGCGCGGTGATGGCCAGCGAATACAACACCCGCCCGCTGATCCCCGAGGTTCTGGTGAACGGGGATCAATTTGCCGTGGTTCGCCCGCGCCCGACCTATGAAGACATGATAAACCGCGATACAATCCCCGACTGGATGACCTAGGGCACCACCTTCAAGGAAAGGGCGGGGATGGAGCGGCACAGGCCGGAGGCCTCGGATGACAGATACGGGCAGGTCCTGCGACATATGCGGGGGCGTATTCTGTTGTCCGCGCTCGGGCTGTGGGGCGAGCGTCTGGCGCAGGGGTTCTGGCCGCTGGCCACCCTGCTGCTGGCAACCTATGCCTTTGCCGCCTTTGACGGGTTTTCCTATCTGCCGCCGCTGATGGCCAAGGGGCTGTTTGCGGGGCTTGTGCTGGCCGGCGCGGGATTGCTTGTGCGGGGGGCGTCGGGGTTCCGGCGGCCCACATGGGGGCAGGCGCTGGCGCGGCTGGATGCCACGGATCCGCACCGCCCGCTTGCCGCGCTGCGCGATCATATGGCCGCGGGGGCAGGGGATCCGCTGCGGGACCGGCTTTGGCAGCGGTATCAGGGGCGGATGGCGGTTCTGGCCGGCAGGTTGGAGGTCCCCGCCCCGAGGCCGGATTTGCCCGCGCGCGACCCTGCCGGTCTGCGGCTGATGGCGCTGGTTCTGGCGCTGCTGGCCGTGGTTTTCGCCCCCCTTGGCCCGCGCGATCTGCTGCACCGTTCCGGTCTGGCAGGGCCGTCCGTGGTAACCGTTGACGGCCTTAGTCTGGAGGCATGGGCAACCCCGCCGCCCTATTCCGGCCAACCCGCGATCTATCTGCCGGACCTGCCCGCAGGGCAGCTGCTGTCGGTGCCGCAAGGAACAGAACTGGTCGTGCGGGTCTACGGGCTGGCCAAGGGGCTGGAGATGCAGGACGGGGTATCCGGCCGGCACGTCCCCCTGAGCGGCAAGGACGCAAGCCTACAAACCGCGACACTGCCCGTTACGCAGGCCGGGCGGGTTGTGGTAAAGGCCGGTCGGGACCTGCTGGCAAACTGGAATTTCGCGATTGCACCGGATGCTCCGCCTGTTGTCGCCTTTGACGGCCCGCCGTCGCGCGGGGGCGGGGGCGGGGGCGGGATGCTGCTGCCCTTCAAGGCCTCGGACGATATGGGCGTGCAAAGCGGGACGGCGACGATCACGCTGGAGCTTGCCGCGGTTGATCGCCGCTACGGGCTGCAGGCCGAACCGGTGCCGCGCGACGCGATTGTTCTGGATCTGCCCATGCCCTTTTCCGGCGATGCCCGGGATTTTTCCGATACCCTGCGGGCGGATCTGGACAAACATGTCTGGGCCAATCTGCCCGTGCGTATAACCCTGTCCGTTACGGATGTGGCCGGACAGCAAAACGCACCGGTGCAGACGCTGACATACCTTCCGGCCAGGGTGTTCTACGTCCCCCTTGCTGCTGCCATTGCCGAACAACGCCGCGATATCCTGTGGTCCCCCGACAACGACAAACGGGCCCTGAACGTCCTGCGGGCCGTGAGCTATCGACCGGCGGATCTGGGGCTTTCGGCGGGGCGGTATCTGATCCTGCGCGCTGCGATCCGGCGTTTTGCCCGTCTGTCGCGCGACGGGCTTTCCCCGCAAGAACGCGCGGATGTGGCCGAGGATCTGTGGAACGTTGCCGTCCTGCTGGAAGACGGCGCCCTCGGGGATGCCCGCGCGCAGTTGCGCCGCGCACAGGACCGTCTGTCGCAGGCGCTGGAACAGGGGGCGGATTCGCAAACCCTTGACCGACTGGGCGAGGAATTGAAACAGGCGATCGAGGACTACCTTCAGGCCCTGACGCAGGAGGCACAGCAACAGCCCCCCCCGCAGACGGGACAGACCCCGCCGCAACTGGACGACAAAACCCTTCAGGGCCTGCTGGACCAGATGCAGAAGCTGATGGAGCAGGGGCAAAACCGGGATGCACAGCAGATGCTGGACCAGCTTGGGCAGATGCTGGAAAATCTGCAGGTCGTGCCGGGGAAGAACCCTTCGGCTGAGACATTGCAGCAGTTGCAGGAGGCGCTGAAGGAACAGCAGGATCTGGCGGACGAGACCTATCGAAAGCTGCAGCAAGGGGCGCAAAACGGGGAAATCCCGTCGCAGGATTTGCAGGATCTGGCGGATCGACAGCAGGCCTTGCGCGACTATCTGGACCGGCTCGGGCAGCAACCGGGCGGGGATCAGCCAGCGCTGGACGAGGCGGAAAAGAATATGGACGGGGCACAGCAAAGCCTGCAAAACGGGGATATCAACGGCGGTCTGGACCAGCAGGCCGAGGCGCTGGAAAACCTGCGCGAGGGGATCCGCCAGCTTGGCGAACAAATGCAACAGGCGCAGGGGCAAAACGGGACGCAACCCGACGGCACAGGCGCGGCCGGATCAGACCCGCTCGGCCGGCCGTTGGGGGAAACGGGGCGCAGCGAAACGGGGGAAACCCTGTTGCAGGAACAGAAAAATCTGGACCGCGCGCAACAGCTTCTGAATGAAATCCGCCGCCGCGCCGGCGAGCAAAGCCGCCCCGAGTCCGAACGGGAGTATCTTAAACGGCTGATGGACCGGTTCTAGGGGGCATAAAGCCCATTGGGGGGCTTTCCATCCGGTGCGCCTCAGGCCCCGTTGATTTTCGACATCACCCAGTCAAAACCCAGCACCATCCACCCCCAGACAAGATGTCCGATTTTGGCGGCGATAGCCCGAATGACATCGACAATATGGACGTAGATTTCCATATACGGGGCCAGCGCCGGCACCAGTTTCACCACCAGCCCGTTCAGGACATAAAGCGCCGCCAGCAGGGTAAACAGGACCATGGTCAGGACAAATCCGCGGCGGAACAGTCTGCGCGGCTTGGCCTCGGCCACTTCTGCAGTCCGCGTTTCCCGGCTGTTGGAAAGCGAGGATTTCAGCCCCGAAAGGTCCGGCACCCGCGCCCGTCGCCCGATTAGTTCCTCGGGGATGTGGGGCTCTTCCCCGTCGGCGGGGGGGCGGGCCTCCAACGCGTCCTCGGCCTCTATCTGCGAGCGGAAGGTGGCGAGCAGCTCGTCCTCGTCGAACTCCGGTTCTTCCTCGACATCGGGGACGAGGGTCAGCTTCACGTCCTCTTTTGTGGCCTCCTGGATCGCGGCCAGAAAATCGTCCTCTTCCCCGCCGGTTTTTTCGGTCGGGGCGAAGGGAGTTACAACATTGTCCGCGGGGGGCTCTTCGTCCTCGTCCATCTCTTCGGGCGTGACGGTTTTCCAGGGGGCGGTATCACCCTGATCCGTATCGGGAACAGGCGGGGGGACCATCGCAGGCGTTTCCTGAATGGGTGGCAGATCGGGGTTTATCCCCTCGACGACGTCGGGGGCCTCTTCCACCTCTTCCAAGGCATCAAGGGGCTGGCCGAAGAAAGGCTCGTCCTCCGGCAGGGGCGGGATTTCGGCGGCCTCCTGCAGGGTTTCCTCGTCGGTAACGATGCCCTCCGCCTCGTCCGGCGCGCCGAGGAGGGCGTCGAGATCGGCGTCCACATCCTCCAGCGCGTCCTCGACGGTGTCGGGGATGTCGAGGGCCTGTTCCGGCGTTTCCGCCACGGCCTCTTCCACCTCTTCCAGAGCGTCGAGGGGCTGGCCGAAGAAAGGCTCGTCCTCCGGCAACGGCGGGATTTCGGCGGCCTCCTGCAGGGTTTCCTCGTCGGTAACGATGCCCTCCGCCTCGTCCGGCGCGCCGAGGAGGGCGTCGAG
>JALWQC010000280.1 GCA_027080755.1 Paracoccaceae bacterium | reverse complement strand
CGGCTACCGCTCTATCCATACCGCGGTGTCGGGGCGCGATGGCAAGCGGGTGGAAATCCAGATCCGCACGGGGCAAATGCATGTTGTCGCCGAATCCGGCGTTGCCGCGCACTGGTCCTATCGTGATGGCGCGCCGGCGGAAAACCCCTTTGCCGTGGATCCTTTCCACTGGCTGCACGACCTGACCGAACGTTTCGAGGCAGCCGAAAACCCGAATGATTTTCTGGAACATGTGAAGCTGGAGATGTTTCAGGACCAGGTATTCTGCTTCACCCCCAAAGGGGAGGTCGTCAATTTGCCGCGCGGGGCCACCCCGATCGACTTTGCCTATGCGATCCACACCCGGATCGGGGACAGCTGTGTCGGGGTCAAGGTGGATGGCAAACGGGTGCCGCTCTGGACCCGGTTGCGCAACGGGCAATCGGTGGAAATCATCCGCGCCGAGGGCCAGCGCCCGCAACCCAGCTGGGAAGAAATGGTCGTCACCGGCCGCGCCAAATCCGCCATCCGGCGCAGTCTGCGTGAAGACCACAAAAGCGCCCACATCCGGCTTGGCCGCGAAATCGCCCGGGTGGCGCTGGAAAAAATCGGCAAGAAAGCCACCGACAAGGCATTGGAAACGGCCGCAAAACAGATGTCCCTGCCCAACGCGGACGAGTTGCTGGCGCGCCTTGGCTCTACCGAAATTACCGGCGCGGATCTGGTCAACACGCTTTACCCCGAACTGGTGCAATCCGACCTGCCCGCCACAACAAACACCGAGGCCCATGTTATCGGTCTGGCCGAGGGGCAAAGCCATATCATCGCCCCCTGCTGCCAGCCCCTGCCCGGCGAACGCATCGTCGGCATTTCCACCCACGGACAGGGCGTTGTTGTCCATGCCATCGATTGCGATTCCCTTGTGCAGTTCGAGGACCAGCCCGAACGCTGGATCGACCTGCGCTGGACCGACGGCATGTCCAGCGCCGAGCATCTGGTCAGCATAGAGGTCATCATGGCCAACGACGCCGGCGTTCTGGGGCGCATTTGCACCTTGATCGGAGAGCATAACGCGAATATCTCGGATATGACGTTCACGGACAAAAAATCCGATTTCTACCGCGTGGAAATCGCCTTGCAGGTCCGCGACATCACCCATCTGCATCGTATCCAGACCGCACTGGAGGCCGACACCGATATCGCCAGTGTCGCCCGCACCAGAAGGGCTGAAGCCAGGGAATAGGGTCGCAAGGACATGGTATTCAAAAGGCGGGACAAACAAACCCTGTGGCAACGGCTGCGCGGGATGTTTCTTCCCAAAAAGGGCTGGGATCGCGGGTTGCGCTACATGGGCCACAGGGTCCGGCGCATTCCCGATACCCCGCATAAAATCGCCCTCGGGGCGGCAATCGGCGTATTTGTCTGCTTTTCCCCCCTGTTCGGCCTGCACATGCTGATGGCCATTTTTCTGACTTTTCTGTTACGGGGCAATGTCGTCGCCGCCCTGATCACGACATGGTTCGGCAACCCTCTGACCTTTCCGGTCA
Source organism: Paracoccaceae bacterium (assembly GCA_027080755.1). Classification (GTDB taxonomy): domain Bacteria; phylum Pseudomonadota; class Alphaproteobacteria; order Rhodobacterales; family Rhodobacteraceae; genus NORP23. The sequence goes on along the minus strand of JALWQC010000280.1, from coordinate 3,784 downwards.
TTATCGCCACAACAATGAAATTCGGCCGGATGCTGATGGGCCACGAGACCGGCGGCGAGGCCCCGGAATCGATCATGATGACCTTCCGCCAGGCCTTCCATTCCATGTGGGTCACGGCCAAAAGCTGGGTCGGAATCGGGGCGCCGTCAACGGCCGGATTGCACAGCTTTTTCGTCGATATATTCCTGCCCTATATGCTGGGCAGCCTGATACTGGGCGGGGCGGCGGCCCTGCTGACCTATTATCTGACACTACCGGCCATCCGCAGCTATCAATTGCGCCGGCGGGCTATCATTGCCGCACGGCGGGCGGAACGGGCGGCACAAAAATCATCGGCTGACAGCACGCGCAAAGCCGATTAACCTGCCCTCAACCTTTCAAACTGCGAGTCGCACCATGTCAAATACCCTCACAAAACCGCTGGGCCGTCTGCGTCTGGGCGTCAATATCGACCATGTTGCAACGGTGCGCAATGCCCGCGGCGGTGCCTATCCCGACCCTTTGCGCGCCGCCCTTCTGGCGCAACAGGCCGGCGCCGACGGCATAACCGCCCACCTGCGCGAAGACCGGCGCCATATCACCGACAGCGATATCGAGGCCCTGTCCGCCAATCTGGAAATCCCGCTCAACTTCGAAATGGCAGCCACGGCGGAAATGCAGGCCATCGCACTGCGTCACAAGCCGCACGCCGTCTGCATCGTCCCCGAAAAACGCGAGGAACGCACGACCGAGGGCGGGCTGGATGTGGCACGCGACGAAAACGCACTGGCCCATTTCATCGCCCCCCTGCGACAGGCCGGATGTCGCGTATCCCTGTTTATCGCCGCCGACAAAGCACAGGTGGAATCGGCGGCGCGGATCGGGGCCTCGGTCGTGGAACTTCATGTGGGGCCGTATTGCGATGCGATAGAGGACGGCGATCAGGCATTTGCCGCCGCAGAATTCGCACGCATCCGCGAGATGGCCGCCCTTGGCCATTCTCTGGGGCTGGAGGTCCACGCAGGCCACGGAATCACCTATAATTCGGTCCAGAGCCTGTCCGCCCTGCCGGAAATCATGGAACTGAACATCGGACATTTCATCATCGGCGAGGCCATTTTTATCGGCCTCGAAGCCGCAATCCTGAAAATGCGCGCCCTGATGAACGAGGCCCGCACCGAAACCTTTGGCGAGGGCGCTGCGTGATCATCGGGATCGGATCGGACCTTGCCAATATCGAGCGGATAGAAGGCACGATAAACCGCTTTGGCGACCGGTTCCTGAAACGGGTGTTTACCAATATCGAACGTGCAACCGCCGACCATCGGGAACAGACCGTCGCCACCTACGCCAAACGCTGGGCCGCGAAAGAGGCCTGTTCCAAGGCGCTGGGGACCGGTTTGCGTATGGGAGTTGCCTGGAATGAAATGGGCGTCACCAACCTGCGCACCGGCCAGCCCGTGATGCAGGTCACCGGCGGGGCGGCCGACAGGCTGGCGAAAATGACCCCGCCCGGTCACAAACCCGTGATCCACGTCACCCTGACAGACGACCACCCCTGGGCGCAGGCCTTTGTGGTCATAGAGGCTGTGCCGATTTCCGCCACTGAAACTTGACACCGCCGCGCCCGCGCGCGACAAGGCAAACGCAATTGATAAAGGAAATTCCCCCGATGGCAAGCAAAACCAATAACGAAGGCGGTATCATGGAAACGATAAAAACCATCGTTTACGCCCTGCTTCTGGCCGGCCTGATCCGCACCCTGCTGTTCCAGCCGTTCTGGATCCCTTCGGGCTCGATGAAATCCACCCTGCTGATCGGGGATTTCCTTTTTGTTAACAAATTCGCCTACGGCTATTCCTATGCCTCTTGTCCCAGCATGTTCGGCGTGGACTTCTGCGGCTTTGCCAAAGGCCGCGAGGGGCGGCTTCTGGGCAGCGAACCGAAGCTTGGCGATGTCGTCGTTTTCAAACATCCCGTCACGGGTCAGGACTATATCAAACGTCTGATCGGCCTGCCCGGCGACCGTATCCAGATGAAAAACGGCGTCCTGTTCATCAACGGGGTAGAGGCCAAACAGGAACCGATAGAACCCTTCATCGAGACCTACGAAAAACAGGGCCCGGCCGGCAATTTTCCGCGCTGTTTCAACCGGACTCCGGCGATCGGGGGCGAATGTATCAAGGAACGCGCCCTTGAAACCCTGCCCAACGGCGTGGTGCATGAGGTCCTGAATATCCGCGACGAACGGGCCGATAATACCAAGGAATATGTGGTCCCCGCGGGGCATTATTTCTTTATGGGGGATAACCGCGACAATTCGCTGGACAGCCGTTTCTCGCAACTGGCGCACGGGGTGGGCTTCGTGCCGGCGGAAAATATTATCGGGCGGGCCGACCGGATTATGTTCTCGTCCGCGGGCAAATCCCTGCTGATGTTCTGGACATGGCGTTCGGACCGCTACTTCAAAGGTATCCAGTGAAACTATCCGCAACCACACGGGACTTTATGAAACGGCTCGGGCATCCTTTTTCCGAGCCCGAGTTGCTGCACCGCGCCCTTACCCATTCTTCGCTGTCCACAGCCACACGACCGGATAACCAGCGGCTGGAATTTCTGGGCGACCGCGTGCTGGGCATGGTTATCGCCGAGGCCCTTCTAAAGGATGATCCCGAGGCGACCGAGGGCAAGCTGGCCCCGCGCCTCAACGCCCTGGTGCGCAAGGAAACCTGCGCCGAGGTGGCCCAGGAAATCGATCTGGGGGCCGCCCTGATGCTGGGCCGGTCCGAAATGATGTCGGGCGGACGGCGCAAAATGGCCCTGCTGGGCGACGCGATGGAGGCCGTGATCGCGGCCGTTTACCTTGATAGCGATTTTGAAACGGCGCGGAAAACCGTGCTGCGGTTATGGGGAAAACGCATCGAACAGGCCGAGGAAAGCGCCGCAGACCCGAAATCAAACTTGCAGGAATGGGCACAAGCACGCGGCATGCCCCCGCCGAAATATGCAGAAATCGAACGCAGCGGCCCGGATCACGCCCCGACCTTTATCATCGAGGCTCAGCTGAAAAACGGCGCCAAATCCCGCGCCACCGCCACAAGCAAACGCGCGGCACAGCAGGCTGCTGCCAGCGCCCTTCTAAAACAACTGGAGGCCAAAAATGGCTGAATCCCCCGATACCCGCTGCGGCTATGTCGCCCTGATCGGGGAGCCGAACGCCGGCAAATCCACCCTGCTTAACCGGATGGTGGGGGCCAAGGTCTCCATCGTCACGCACAAAGTCCAGACCACACGCGCCCGCATTCGAGGCGTCGCGATCAAGGACCGGACCCAGCTGATTTTTGTCGACACCCCTGGCCTGTTCCGCCCGCGCCGCCGGCTGGACCGCGCCATGGTGGCCGCCGCCTGGACCGGCGCTGCGGATGCCGACATGGTTGTTCTGCTGATAGAGGCCCATCGCGGCATTACCAAGGGGGTGGAGGCCATTCTGGACTCTCTTTCCGAACGCACGGATGACCGGCCGGTGGCGCTGGCCATCAACAAAATCGACCGGGTGAAATCCGACACCCTGCTGGCCCTGTCACAGGATATGAACAACCGGTTCGACTTTGCCGAAACCTTCATGATTTCGGCGGAAAAGGGCCACGGGGTCGAGGATCTGAAAGGCTGGCTGGCGGGGAAACTGCCCGAAGGCCCGTGGCTATACCCCGAAGACCAGATCGCGGATCTGTCGCTCCGGATGTTGGCAGCCGAGATCACACGCGAAAAACTGACCCTGCGTCTGCATCAGGAACTACCCTACCAG
>JALWQC010000279.1 GCA_027080755.1 Paracoccaceae bacterium | reverse complement strand
TCGTAGTGGCCGTAAAACAGCATATGCCGCCCTTCGCCGCCGGAATGGGCCACCACCATCGGGTGGCCGGGGGTGTCGCGGCGCTCGGCCGTAAAGCCGATGTCGTTCAGCTCTGCCACCAGCCAGTCGGCGGCCTTTACGCATTCCTGTGCATAGGCGGAATCGGTGGAGATGCTTTCGATACGCAGCAGATCGAACAGACGATCCAGCGCGGCGGGGATGTTTTCATCGGCTTTGGCAAGCGCGGTTTCAAGCTGTGTCATGGGGTTTCCTGTTCTTTGATGATCCAGCCGCCGCCAAGGATGCGGGTGCTGTCGGGGGCGTAGAATACGCAGGCCTGACCGGGGGAAACGCCGTCCTCGGGCACCTCCAGTTCGACGATGGCGCTATGCGGGCCGGTGGGAAGGATGCGCGCGGCTTTCGGCGGACGGGTAGAGCGCACGCGCACCCGCATCGGCCAGCCGCCTTCGGGGGCGGCTGCGAAATCCGTATCCCCCAGCCAGTTGATTTCCGCCACCGGAATGCGGGATTTTCCCAGCGCCTCGCGCGGGCCGACGATAACGTGGCGTTTTTCGGGATCGAGTTTTACCACATAAAGCGGTTCGCGCCCGCCGATGCCAAGGCCGCGCCGCTGTCCGATGGTGTAGTGGATCACGCCGCGATGCTGGCCCAGAACCTCGCCGTCCAGATGCACGATATCGCCGGGGTCGGCGGCGCCGGGGCGCAGTTTCTCGATCACCTCGGCGTAAGAGCCGTTGGGCACGAAACAGATGTCCTGACTGTCCGGTTTATCCGCCACCGCCAGCCCGTATTCGGCGGCCAGCGCGCGGGTTTCGGCCTTGGATTTCAGATGGCCGAGCGGAAAGCGCAGGTAATCGAGCTGCTCCTGCGTGGTGGAAAACAGGAAATAGCTTTGATCGCGGTCCGGGTCGGCGGCCTGGTGCAGCTCCGCCTTGTCGCCGTCGAATCGCTGGATGTAATGCCCCGTTGCCATGCAGTCCGCGCCCAGATCGCGCGCGGTTTCCAGCAGGTCGCGGAACTTCACCTTTTCATTGCAGCGGATGCAGGGAACCGGGGTGGCGCCGGCCAGATAGGCGTCGGCGAATTCCTCGATCACGGTTTCCTTGAAACGGTTTTCGTAATCCAGAACGTAATGGGGAAAGCCGATTTCCTCGGCCACGCGGCGGGCGTCGTGGATGTCGCGCCCCGCACAGCAGGCCCCCTTTTTGGCCAGTGCCGCGCCGTGGTCGTAAAGTTGCAGCGTCACGCCGACGACGTCATAGCCCTCGCGCGCCAGTTTTGCCGCCACGACCGAGGAATCGACCCCGCCGGACATGGCAACAACCACACGGGTTTCGCTTTCGGGTTTGGCAAAGCCGAGGGAATTAAGGGTGGTCATATTCTGCTCCTTGGGGATTGCTCGCAATATAGGCAAATTTTACGCAACAACAAGCGCCGCTTTCATATCTGATTAACGAAATCGGGCCAGTATGCCCATGCGAGAAATATGGGGGAAAGAATGTATATTCGTATGGAAAACGGGCCGGCCTCGGTCAAACTGCCGGATGGCTCTGTGCTGACACGCAGCGACTTGCCGGAAAAAAACACCCGGCGATGGGTGGCACGGCGCAAGGCCACCGTGGTGCTGGCGGTCAACGCCGGCCTGATCACGCTGGAGGAAGCCTGCCGCATGTATGACCTGACGGAAGAGGAATTCAAATCCTGGGAAACGGCCATGCTGCAACACGGAAAGGGGGCGCTGCGGGTGACTCACCTGAAAAAATATAGACAACTTTAACGAGAGTTGGTAAACAACTTGCAGTTGGTAATCTTTGGTTAACCTTTTTACCAAATAGTAACCTCGAGAAGTAGGTGTAACCAATAATAAAAGGATAACCGTTAATGCGTGTCTTGTTGATAGAGGATGACCCGACCACATCCAGAAGCATCGAAATGATGTTGGCGAGTGCCAACCTGAATGTCTATTCCACCGATCTGGGCGAAGAAGGCATAGATCTGGCCAAGCTGTATGATTACGATATCATCCTGCTGGACCTGAACCTGCCGGACATGACCGGCCACGAAGTGTTGCGCCAGTTGCGTCTGGCGCGGGTGGAAACGCCGATCCTGATCCTGTCGGGGATGGATGACACGGAAAACAAGATCAAGGGGTTCGGATTCGGGGCAGACGACTATCTGACAAAACCCTTCCACCGCGAGGAACTGGTGGCGCGCATCCATGCCATTGTGCGCCGCTCCAAGGGGCACGCGCAATCGGTGATCCACACCGGGCGGATTTCGGTCAATCTGGATGCCAAGACCATAGAGGTCGACGGCGAGCCGATGCACCTGACGGGCAAGGAATACCAGATGCTGGAACTGCTGAGCCTGCGCAAGGGGACCACCCTGACCAAGGAAATGTTCCTGAACCACCTGTATGGCGGCATGGACGAGCCGGAACTGAAGATCATCGACGTGTTTATCTGCAAGCTGCGCAAAAAACTGTCCGTGGCGCTGGACGGGGAAAACTATATCGAAACGGTCTGGGGGCGCGGCTATGTCCTGCGCGATCCGGTCAGCGATGCGGGCGAACATAAAATCGCGGTCTAGGCTGGACGCAAGGGTATCGGCGGCGTATCTCTTTGGCAGACAAAGGGGGATACTATGGCCGAAATCGAAGTGGACGCCCTGACGCGCGCGCAGGCAAAGGCGGAGCTGGCGCATCTGGCGGATGTGCTGGGCAAGGCGAATGCGGCCTATTACCAGAAGGACGCCCCGTTCCTGAGCGACGCGGAATACGACCGCCTGAAGCGTCGCAACATGGCGATAGAGGCCCGCTTTCCCGACCTGAAACGGGCCGACAGCCCCACGGACCGGATCGGCGCGCCGCCCTCGGCCGGTTTTGCCAAGGTGCGCCACAAGATCCCGATGATGTCGCTGGCCGATGTGTTCACGGACGAGGAAATCTATGCCTTTGATGCAAGGGTGCGCAAATTCCTGAACTTTGCCCCCGACGCCCCGCTGGACTATACGGCCGAGCCGAAGATCGACGGCCTGTCCCTGTCCATCCGTTACGAGGGCGGCAAGCTGGTGCAGGCGGCCACGCGCGGCGACGGTTCTGTGGGCGAGGATGTTACCGCCAACGCCCGCATGATCCCGGACATCCCGCAAACCCTTGTCGATGCCCCCGATATTCTGGAGGTCCGCGGCGAGGTTTACATGCCCGACGCTGCCTTTGCCGAGTTGAACAAAACCCAGGCGGCCAAGGGATTGAAACCCTTTGCCAACCCGCGCAATGCAGCGGCGGGATCGCTGCGCCAGCTGGATCCGCAGGTCACGCGCGAACGCCCGCTGAAATTTTTCGCCTATGCCTGGGGGGAACTTTCCGAGCCGCTCGCCGACACGCAACTGGGGGCGATCCACCATCTGGCCCGCCTTGGTTTCCCCACCAACACCCACAATGCGCTGTGCAATGGTCCGGCCGAGATGCTGCAACATTACCGCCAGATAGAAACGGAACGCGCGCTGCTGGGCTATGACATCGACGGGGTGGTTTACAAGGTCAACGATCTGGCGCTGCAAAAACGGCTGGGCTTTCGCGCCACCACCCCGCGCTGGGCGATTGCCCATAAATTCCCCGCAGAACTGGCGACAACCCTGCTGGAGGATATCGAAATCCAGGTCGGGCGCACCGGTGCGCTGTCCCCCGTGGCCAAGCTGAAGCCGATCACGATCGGCGGGGTCGTGGTGTCCAGCGCCACCCTGCATAACGAGGATTACATCGCCGGCCGGGATTCCCACGGCAACCCGATCCGAGACGGGCGCGACATCCGCATTGGCGACTGGGTGATTGTCTATCGGGCCGGGGATGTTATCCCGAAAATAAAGGACGTCCTTCTGGATCGCCGCCCGCCCGATGCGGTGCCCTATCAGTTCCCGCACAAATGTCCGGTCTGTGGTTCGGATGCGGTGCGTGAGCCGGGCGAATCCGTGCGTCGTTGCACCGGCGGCATTATCTGCCCGGCGCAACAGGTTGAAAAGATGAAACATTTCGTATCCCGTGCCGCTTTCGATATCGAAGGGCTGGGGGCAAAGCAGGTGGAAATGTTCTACAAGGACGGCTGGATCCGCGAACCGGCGGATATTTTCACGCTGGAGGACCGCTTCGGCCACGGCGTGCAGCAGTTGAAGAACCGCGAGGGCTGGGGCGAGAAATCGGCGCAAAAGCTGTTCGCCGCCATCCGCGCCGCGCGCCATGTACCGCTGAACCGGCTGATTTTTGCGCTGGGGATCCGCCATGTCGGCGAGACGGCCTCGCTTATGCTGGCGCGGTTTTACGGCAGCTGGCAGAATTTCCACACCGCGATGGAACAGGCGCGCGACCATGACGGCCCCGCCTGGCAGGCCCTGATGGGGATTGACGGCGTGGGCGAGGTGATGGCCGCCAGCCTTGTCGATTATTTCCACGAGGAAAAAACCCGCGCCGCGCTGGAACGGCTGGTGGCGCATCTGGACATCCAGAACGTAGAGGCCCCCCATGTCGCCGGCAGCCCTGTTTCGGGCAAAACGGTCGTTTTCACCGGCACGCTGGAACATATGACCCGCGCCGAAGCCAAGGCCCGTGCCGAGGCGCTGGGGGCCAAGGTTTCCGGCTCTGTTTCGGGGCATACGGATATTGTGGTGGCCGGACCAAAGGCCGGTTCCAAGCTGAAAAAGGCCAGGGAACTGGGGGTCAAGGTCCTGAGCGAAAAGGAATGGCTGGCGCTTATCGGTTGATAAATGCGCCGCCATCGCGTGAAATACCCGCATGAGCCACTCGCGCCCCGAGATTCTGTTCCCCCTGTTTGCCGACCTGACGGTTCTGTCCGGTGTCGGCCCGAAATCGGCGCGGAATTTTGCCAATATGGGGATTACCCGCCCGCGGGACCTGCTGTTTACCTTGCCCCATTCGGTGGTGGACCGGCGCCCGCGCGCCAGCATCAACGGGCTGGAGTTCCCCGCCATCGCCACCGTGGAAATAGAGGTAACGGCGCATCAGCCCCCGCGCAGTCGCGGTCGTCCGTATCGGGTTCTGGTGCGCGACAGCGAAACGGATTTCCAGCTGGTGTTTTTCCACGCCCATTCCGACTGGATCCAGCGGATGTTGCCGATCGGCGCGCGCCGGATTGTCTCGGGGCGGGTGGAACTGTTCGACGGGCTGGCGCAGATGACCCACCCCGACCACATCCTGCCCCCCGACGCGGGAAACGAGCTGCCCCCGTTCGAGGCTGTCTATCCCCTGACCGCCGGCATCTCGCAAAAGCTGATCACCCGCGCGGCGGACTCGGAG
>JALWQC010000278.1 GCA_027080755.1 Paracoccaceae bacterium | reverse complement strand
CCGGACAATCGGTGCCTGTAGGCGTCGGCCAGCCAACCCTGCGTATCGGCGGCCTGACCGTCGGGGGCAGCGCCACCTGAGCCGCCCTGCGTGCCTCCCGAAACCGTGAAAACGCAATCCCTTGTTTATGTTAATAAAACTCCCACCCCGTGTCGGAAAATTCACGCCTGCCATACGCGAATTTGAGCGCGATATTACCGCCGCACCTTTGACGAGGCCCACCAATCCCCCCCAGATTTAGATAGCGAAACACGCAAAACTGAATTTGGAGTTGAAAAATGCTAGAGATTAAAAACACCGCGAAAATCTGGCGCAACAGCGGCAGGATCATGCTGGCCGCCGGCCTGTTAAGCGGCTTGCCCCTGCACAGCATCGCACAGGCGCACACCCCCTTTACCTCTACCGATGCCGAGGAAGAAGGCTACTGGTATTCCCGGTACAATCTGGGCAACCTGTCCATGCGCTCGGGCCTTGGCAATGTGGTCATGCCGCCCAAAGCGGCCATGATGGCCGCCTTCAAGGCCGTTGATGCCGATTTTGACCCTGAACAATTCAAGACCGGAAACACCGCTTATGGCGATGGCGACCATGTTGTTCCACCGCAAAATGTAGCCCCGATTTCCACCGTCTACAAAAGCGGCGATCCGCATTTCATTACAAAATTCAACCCGACTGATTTTGGCACCCAGCGTTGGGATCCGGCCGGAATGGACAAAACCTTAACCGGTCTTGCCAACGGGTTTACCATCCTGAAAGAAACCGAATGGGCGCGCCAGTTCCATGTTGACGACCATTTCGGGGCGCCGGATGCCGGTTTCGGGGCCTACTGGCGTTTTGTCGGCATGATGATGAACATGAACGCCAAAATGCAGGCGGGCTCGTTCCTTGACAATATGGCCGGATATGACCTTTCCGGCGGCGGCGATGCGGCCATGCTGATGGCGCTTAGCGATCTGGCCGATATCCTGTCGGTTGACCAACTGGCCCATTCCGACGTCCCGAACCGCTATAAAGACCCGAAGATGGCGGCAATGGTGACCCGGGGGGCCGACAAGCTGTTCGAAATGGTTGCATCCGGCACGCCGGACAGCATCCGCACCACCTCGCTCGCGATCCAGTCGATGGTCTGGTATGCGGCCAAAACCGCCAACAGCGCGAACAAGACGAAAGCCATGCAGAAAATCGTCACGCTGGCCACCGCGCTGGAGGCCATGAAACCGGCGGATGCGGCCGAGCAGGCCTATTACCTGCGCGGGCTGATTGACGCGAAACGCACGCTTGGCATTAACGACGGTTCCGTGCAGAAGGTCGGAAACGCCTTTGTTGCCGGTTTCAATATGGACAAGGGCGGGTTTGACAACCAGGACGTCTATACCATCGACGATGTGGGCGCGATTATGGGGGCGCTGAATGCGCTCCGGATCTTCGAAACCGCCGATGTCAGCGCCGATGATGTTAACGAGGTCTTTACCGCCTTCTGGGAAAATGTCGTCAACAAGGGCGGTTTGCAGATGTCTACCCCGCCGATCAAAGTGGCAAAATCCCCGTTTGAATACGAGGGCGAGCCGCCGACCTACTTCCGTTATGGCGATTCGCAGCCGGTTCCGCCGATGGCCGGCGGAAAATTCGGCATTGCGCCGGTCTTCGCCACCTCTGTCGGCTATGCGGATGGCGCATGGTCGGTCGTGGACGGGAATTTTGATACCGCCGGGGCGATGCATGCCTCTAATGAAATGATCTGGTTCCACTATGACGAGATCAACGGCTTCCCCGAGGTCGATCTTTCCGACACGCTTCGATAACCGCCAGCCAGCGGCGCGATGCACACCCCCGGCTTTGGCGGTGTTGCATCGCGCTGCACATACTGGCATGACTGGGATATGCAAGCGCTCCTGACCCTCGCGGATGATTACGGCACGCTGGCCCTCGGGCTGGCGTTTCTGGTGATGCTGTTTGCCGGTTTTACCAAGGGCGCGGTGGGGTTTGCCCTGCCGATGATCACCATCAGCGGCATCGGGTCCTTTATGCCCGCCGGGATCGCCATCGCCGCGTTGATCCTGCCCTCGCTGGTGACCAACTTGTGGCAGGCCCTGCGGCAGGGACCGGGCGAGGCATGGGGCACCCTGCGCCGGTACTGGCGGCTTAATCTGGTGTTGCTGGCGTCGATTTTCGCCTTTGCGCAGCTGGTAACCATTATCTCCGACCATGTTCTGTTCATGGTACTGGGCATCGGCGTCACCCTGTTTTCCGCCATCCAGATCAGCGGCTGGATCCCTACCATTTCGGCAAAAACCGGCCGGCGGCTGGAACCGCTGATCGGGCTGGTCTCGGGCTTTTTTGGCGGGTTGTCGGGGGTCTGGGGGCCGCCGATTATCCTGTATCTGCTGTCCCAGAACATGCCGAAACGCGAATCCATGCGGGTGCTGGGGATTTCCTTTGTCGTCGGCTCTATCATGCTGACCGGCGCGCATATCCGCTCGGGTCTTCTGGGGCCTGTTACGCTGCCACTGTCGCTGTGGATGATCGTGCCGGCCCTGATCGGCATGTGGGCCGGCTTTCAACTGCACGACCGGCTGGATCAGGAAAAATTCCGCAGGGCCACGCTGGTTGTGCTGATGCTGGCAGGGCTGAACCTGCTGCGGCGCGGGCTACTGGGTTAGAACCGCACCGGAACGACGCGCATCCCCTGCCGCTTCGAAGCTGCCTTTGGCAGTGCGGCGCACGGCATGCACGCCGCCAAAAAACATGCGCGGGGACGGCCAGACGTTGGCGTCGGGAAAGGCGGCCAGCAGGGCGGCACGGCGGGATTCGGGGCCGGTATCCTCGAAATCCAGAACCTGCGGCGTGTCCGTTTCCAGATGCATCCGCGGCGCATCGATAGCCGCCTGCAAATCCAGTCCGCGATCAATCACCCCCAGCACCACCTGCGCCAGTGCCGAGCGGATGCGGTTCGACCCGCCCGAGCCCAGCATCGTCACCCCCTGCCCGTCCCGCAGCGCCATCGGGCACATCATGGAGGCCAGACGGCGATCCTCGGGCCAGGAATCCGGCCCGTCCGGCACCAGATCGTCCTCGCCCAGCATATTGTTGGGCATGATGCCTGTGCCCGGGGCAATCAGTCCGCAGCCCTCGCCGTTCGAAAGCGTCAGCGCCGCGCCGTTGCCTGCGCTGTCAATCACCGAAATATGGGTCGTGCCACGGGTGGCGGCGCGGTGGTTTTGCAAGGTGCTGCGCAGGGCGGTAATCAGGGAGGGATCCAGCAGAATGTCGGTTCCCGCCTCGGGGTGGTGGTCCAGATCGCGGGCCTTGCGGATCCGCGCCACCTCGAACAGGCATTGCGCCAGAAGGCTGTCGTCGGGATTGTCCGGCAGCGCCTGCAAGGCCAGCGCGATCTGCACCCCGCCAAGACTGGGCGAGGGGTTCAGCTCCACCTCCACCCCGCGGCGCGAGACCTGCAACGGGCTGCGCCAGACAGGGCGGTAACCGGCCAGATCGGCGGCCTGCAAATGGCTGCCGTCAAGGGACAGCAACGCCTGCGCAACCTCGCCTTCCTGAATGAAACGCGGACCTTCCAGCGCCATCACTTCCAATACATCGGCCATTTCGGGGTTGCGCAGGATGTCCCCCTCCGCCAGCAACCGCCCCTCGTGCGAATACAGGGTTTCCGCTTGCGGCGAGGCGCGGAATATCGGTTCGACATAGCCCAGAACCTCGGACTGGAAGGCGGTGGTTTCCACCCCCTCGCGGGCGGCGGCCACGGCAGGAGCGGCCAGTTCGGGCATCGGGATTCGGCCGAAACGGGCGTGGGCCTCGAACAGGCCGGGAATCAGGCCGGGGGTTCCGATCGTGCCGGCGCCACAGTGGAAAATCTGGCGGGTTTCGCCAAAATCCACCTCTATTTCCCGCAAATCGGCATCGGTTCGTTTGCGCTTCGGGGTCTGCACGAAAGCATCCAGCAGCTGCGCTTTGGCATCCGTCGGGGCAACCATCAGGAAACCGCCAGCCAGCGGCGAGGCCAGAACCGGCTCTGCTATACAGGCCATCAGGGCGCCGGCAATGGCGGCGTCAACGGCTGTGCCACCGGCGCGCAACACCTCGGCCGCGGCGCGCGTTGTGCGTTCATGTCCCGATGATACCGCAAATTTTCCCATGATATTCCCCAAAGAAAAGACGCCGCCCTTTTCGGGGCGACGTCGTGTTTTTGTCAAGTGTTTTGCGTTTATTTCGCCTTGATGGCGACGGCCAGAACCTCGTCATCGACATACGGCACATATTGCGCAAAGTTTTCGGCGAACATATTGGCCAGCTTGGCGGCCTGTGCGTCATAGGCCGCAGGGTCGGCCCATGTGCCGCGCGGGTCCAGCAGGCTGTTGTCCACACCGTCCACGGCAACCGGCACATCAAAGCCGAAGTTTTCATCCTTGCGGAATTCCACCCCGGTGATAGAGCCGTCAAGCACAGCCCCCAGCAGGCCGCGCGTCGCCTTGATCGGCATACGCGAGCCACCCTTGCCGTCCGGTCCACCCGTCCAGCCGGTATTGACCAGCCAGCAATGCGCGCCGGTTTCGGTGATCTTCTGGCGCAGCAGATCGCCGTACACCTCGGGGCGACGCGGCATGAAGGGCGCACCGAAACAGGTAGAGAAGGTCGGGATCGGCTCTGTCACCCCTTTTTCGGTGCCCGGAACCTTGGCGGTGAAACCGGACATGAAGTGATACATCGCCTGCGCCGGTGTCAGACGGGCAATCGGGGGCAGAACGCCAAAGGCGTCACATGTCAGCATGATGACGTTTTTGGGGATCCCGCCCATCGAGGTCGGGGAGGCGTTGGAGATATAGTCCAGCGGATAGGCGCACCGCATATTCGGCGTCAGGCTGGCATCGTGGAAATCCAGTTCGCGGGTATAGGGATCGTAAACCATGTTTTCGATCACCGTGGCGAACTTTTTGGTCGTGCCGTAGATTTCCGGCTCGGCCTCGGGGCTCAGGTCGATGGTCTTGGCGTAGCAGCCCCCTTCAAAGTTGAAGATACCCGTGTCGGACCAGCCGTGTTCGTCGTCCCCGATCAGAATGCGCGAGGGATCGGCCGACAGGGTGGTTTTGCCCGTGCCGGACAGACCGAAGAAAACAGCCGAATCGTCCGGATCGCCAATTGCGTGGTTGGCGGAACAGTGCATCGCCATCACGCCCTTGCCCGGCAGAATGTAGTTGAGAACCGAGAAGACACCCTTCTTGATTTCACCGGCGTAGGACGTATCGCCAATCAGGATCAGCTTTTTCTCGAAGGAAATGGCAATCACGGTTTCGGAACGGCAGCCGTGGCGCTCGGGG
>JALWQC010000277.1 GCA_027080755.1 Paracoccaceae bacterium | reverse complement strand
GATAAAATTCGTATAAACCCCGAGCCGCCGCTCCACCGCAATCGTCCAGCCGGTTTCTTCATAAGCCTCGCGGTGCAGGGCCTGAATCGGGGATTCGCCCGGGTCGATCCCGCCGCCGGGTAGCTGGAATTCCGCGAAAGGCACGCTTTGTTCTGTCACCAGAAGGTCGCGGCCGTGGCGGATAATACCATAGGCCCCGTGGCGGATTTTATAGCGGATGCCCTCTGCGGGCGGGGTGCCGAAACGTCTCATACGGGGGAGCTTGCCACATCGGAACCGGCATTTCACGCGATTTGTTTTTGCGCCTTCAATATGGGGGGAATATGCACTACTCTTGCGGAAATTTTTCAGGTATCAGGCCCGCATGACCAAGATCTGCTTCATTCTTCTGTGCCATAAAAACCCGGAACAGGTTGTCGAGCAGGTCAACCTGCTGACGGGGGCGGGGGACTATGTTTCCGTGCATTTCGACGCCAACGGCTCGGCCCTGCAGTTCGCGGCTATCCGCGAGGGGCTGGCGGACAATCCGAACGTCTGTTTTGCCAAACGGGTGAAATGCGGCTGGGGGGAATGGTCGCTGGTGCAAGGCACGCTGAACGCGCTGGAGACCGGCTTTGCCACCTTCCCCGAGGCGACGCATTTCTACATGCTCAGCGGCGATTGCCAGCCGGTCAAGCCGGTGGAATACATGCACCGGTTTTTGCAGGATTCCGACAAGGATTATATCGAACACCACGACTTTTTCGAAAGCGACTGGATCAAGGTCGGCCTGAAAGAGGAACGTCTGGTTTATCGCCACTGGTTCAACGAACGCACGCAAAAGCCGCTGTTCTACGGCGCGGTCAAGGCGCAGCGCGCGTTGGGGCTGGAACGGGATCTGCCGGCGGATTTGCAGATCATGATCGGCTCGCAATGGTGGGTGCTGCGGCGCGGGACCATCGCCAAGGTGCTGGAGCTGCTGAAAAAACGCCCCGACATCATCCGCTTTTTCCGCACGACATGGATCCCCGACGAGACTTTTTTCCAGACGCTGGTCCTGCATCTGGTGCCGCGCGATCAGGTCGAAAGTCGCACGCTGACCTTTCTGTCCTTTTCCGACTATGGCCTGCCGACGGTGTTTTACGGCGACCATCTGGATTTTCTGCTGGCGCAGGATTACCTGTTCGCGCGCAAAATCTCCCCCGAGGCGACGGACCTGAAGGCGGCCCTGTCGCAGGAATTCCTGTCAAACCACGAGGTCCGCACAGGCCCCGACGGGCGGCGGCTGATTGCCTATCTGAACGGGCTGGGACGGGTGGGAAACCGCTATGGCGAGCGGTTCTGGGAACGCGGCAGCCGCATCGGGCGGCAGAATACATTGCAGGTGGTTCTGTGCAAAAAATGGCACGTCGGCAAACGTTTTGCCGAGCAATTCGCACAGGCAACCGGCATCCGCAGCCTTGGCTATCTGTTCGATGAATCCGGCACGGGGCTGCCCGACCTTGGCGGGTTGGAACACTCGCGCCCCAAACGCAACCGGCACCGGCGGGCGTTTCTGAAGCTGATGTATGAACGTTTCGAAACCGGCGCCCTGACGATCTGCATGGACCCGAGCAACCTTGAAACCCTTGCCGATTTCGCCGGGGACAGCTGCCAGTTGCGGGTGCTGGATGTGGATTGCCTGTTCGACGACGACTATCTTGTCGGTCACGCCCAGCGGATCGGCCTGTCGGACGGGGCCACGGACGAAACGCTTCTGCTGGCCCTGCGCAACGGAATCCGCAGTGACCGCGAGGCATTGAAGGAAATGGCCCTGCCCGAGCTTCACACCATCCGCGAACAGAACGACCCCGACACCAACGCGCTGGCCCTTGCCGGTTACCTGAAAATCCCGCAACATCGCGCCGAGAAAATCGCCGCGTCCCTGTCCTTTGAATGAGGTTTTGAAAATGTCCTATGACTATGACGAAGACAATGTTTTTGCCAAAATCCTGCGTCGGGAAATCCCCAATGATACGGTGATGGAAACCGATTACACGCTGGCCTTCCGCGACATTTCCCCCGCCGCGCCGGAGCATATTCTGGTCATCCCCAAGGGCTATTACGTCAACTATGACCATTTCGCACAAGAGGCAACGGACGCGGAGATCCTCGATTTTTCCCGCGTGATCGGGGCCATCACCCATGCCATCGGCGCCACCCCGGGCAATGGCGGCGAAGGCTATCGCCTGATTTCCAACGCCGGCCGCAACGGCGTGCAGGATGTGCCGCATCTGCATGTGCATATCCTTGCTGGAAGGCCGCTTGGGCGGATGTTGTTTAGCGGTTAACCAGCCATTCAAACGCCGGCTTGTCGTGGTTGTCAAAGCTGCGCAGGCCCAGGGTGCGCAGATAGCTTAGAAAGCACGGGTTGCTTTCGCCGTAATACTGCCCGTAATAATCGGTGGCTTGGTCCCCGATATCATGCAACCAGACCAGCTCGACCAACGGAATTTCGGCGCGTCGGCTTTCCAGCGCGCTAAACAGCTGTTGCAGGTATTCCTTTTGCATCGCCTCGCTTGACCCACAGCCCCCCGAAGGGTAGCCGGTCTCGGTCAGGAAAACCGGTTTGTCACCGGCTAGCGCAATCATCCGGTCCAGCTGGTTCGAAATATCGGCTGGTGCAATCACATGATAGCCCGAGTCCAGCGGGTAATAATTGATAAACAGCGCGTCACTGGCCATATTGGCCGCCAGCGCATAAGGCCCCTGCATCCCGCCCCATGTGGTAGTAAACCCGACCGGCGTTTGCGGGCGCAGCGCCTTTACCAATGCCCGCGCACCCGCGAAAAAACGGGCAAATTCCTGCCATTCCTGTTCGGTCTGCAATACGCCGTCTACCTCGTTGCCAATGGAAATCGCCACAAGATCGGTATCTTGCAACCGTTCCAGCACCGCGCGCAGATAGGGTTCAAAGCGCGCCAGAACTTGCGGGTCATCAAAGGGCAGGGCGCGCAGATCATCGGGGCGCCGGTCGGTTACGGTATCGATAACCGGCAGCGACAGCACCAGCCCCAGACCTTTGCCCGGGTAATAACTGTTGGCAATCGCCGGCCAATCGGGGTCGGCCGCATAGGTGCCGTTTTGTTCGACCTCGTCCCAGAACAACGTCAGAGAGGCAAACTCGATTCCGGCACGCAGGGCCTGATTCACGTCAGCGTCATAATCCCCCGCGCTGGATTCGGTAATCGACATGCCAAGGGTTTGTGCCGTGGCCGAACCGGCGGGCAACAGGGCTATCAGCAGGATTACAAGCATACGCATAGCGTCAATATGGGGTACCGTAACCGATAAATCAATCCGCTGCCTCTTGAGGGGCGGGCGAATCCGTGGCAGGTTGCACAGGTGCAAACCGATAGGAAAATGGTCATGGTCATAGAAGCCCCCGAAACCGTTGAAACCGAAAAAAAACAGGTCTGTTGTGATGGCGGCGGTGAACATCCGCGCGTTTGGCTGGTTATCCCGGACGATACTGGCTGGGTTGAGTGCAACTATTGCAGTAAGCGTTTTGTGTTGAAAAAATAGATGGCGTTCGGCAAGGGGCACCATCTGCAACTGATTGACGGCTCGGGGTTTATTTTCCGGGCCTTTCACGCCTTGCCGCCGCTAACGCGCAAATCCGACGGGCTGCCGGTGGGGGCGGTCGCGGGTTTCTGCAATATGATCTACAAAATGGTAGAGGATAACGCCGGCCATGACGCGCCCACCCATGTGGCGGTGGTTTTCGATGCCAAAGGGCCGACGTTCCGCTCCGAAATCTACCCGGAATACAAGGCAAACCGCCCGCCCCCGCCGCCGGATCTGGTGCCGCAATTCCCGCTGATCCGCGACGCGACACGGGCCTTCAACCTGCCCTCGGTAGAGCTGGAGGGATACGAAGCCGACGACATTATCGCCACCTATGCCACACAGGCGCGCGAGGCCGGCGGGCGTGTCACCATCATTTCCTCGGACAAGGACCTGATGCAACTGGTCGGTGGCGGCGTGGAAATGGTGGACGGCATGAAAAACCGCCACATCGGGGTGGAGGAGGTCGAAGCCAAGTTCGGCGTGCCGCCCGAAAAGGTGATCGACGTGCAGGCGCTGGCCGGCGATTCCGTCGATAACATTCCGGGCGCGCCGGGCATCGGGATCAAGACCGCCGCGCTGCTGATCAACGAGTTCGGCGATCTGGACAACCTGCTGGCCCACGCGGACCAGATCAAACAGCCCAAGCGCCGCCAGACCCTGATCGAAAAGGCCGACCAGATCCGCATGTCGCGCGAACTGGTGACGCTGAAAACCGACACGCCCGTCCCCGAAACCCTCGATCAATTCGAGGTCAAGGACCCCGACCCCGACGTCGTTCTGGGTTTTACCACCGCGATGGAATTCCGCACGTTAACCAAACGTCTGGCGGAAAAACTGGGGGTGGAGCCGCCGGAAATGCCGGATACGACTCCGGTTTCCGCTCAGGGCGAAACGATGGGCGGGGTGGACCTGAAGGCGCTGTCGGTTGCTTTTGACCCCTCGAAATACGAAACCGTGCGCGATAGCGAAACCTTGCAACTGTGGATCGACGCCGCCTATGCGCGTGGCTGGATTGCGGTGGATACGGAAACCACCGGACTGGACGAAATGCGCGCCGATCTGGTGGGGATTTCCCTGTCGGTAGAGCCGGCCTCGGCCTGCTATATTCCGGTCGGGCATCTGGAAGGCGACGGCGATCTGTTCGGCGCTTCCGGCCTTGCGCCGGGGCAGATGGACAAGGGCGCGGTGCTGGCGATGCTAAAGCCGATGCTGGAGGATCCCTCCATCCTGAAAATCGGGCAGAACATGAAATACGACGCCAAGATTTTCAAACGCAACGGGGTGGATATCGCGCCGATCGACGACACCATGCTGCTAAGCTATGCCATGCACGGCGGGTTGCACCGGCACGGGATGGATTTCCTGTCGGCGGAATATTTGCACCACAAACCGATCCCGATCAAAACCCTGATCGGCAGTGGCAAATCCGCGATCACCTTCGACAAGGTCGCAATAGAGGACGCCGCGCCCTACGCGGCAGAGGACGCGGATATCACGCTGCGGCTGTGGAAAATGTTCAAACCGCAGCTGGCGATCACGCAGGTCACGCGGGTTTACGAAACGCTGGAACGGCCGCTGGTGCCGGTTCTGGCGCAGATGGAAATGACCGGAATCAAGGTGGACCGGGACCAACTGGCGCGGATGTCGAACGAATTCGCGCAGAAAATGGCCGCGCTGGAGGACCAGATACACAAGCTGGCCGGACAGGATTTCAACGTCGGCTCCCCCAAACAGCTGGGCGAGATCCTGTTTGAC
>JALWQC010000276.1 GCA_027080755.1 Paracoccaceae bacterium | reverse complement strand
TATCCGCCGCTGGTTTTTGCCGGCGAGGCACGGCGCCTGAAGCGCCAGCTGGGCGAGGTGGCCGAAGGGCGCGCGTTTCTGTTGCAGGGCGGCGATTGTGCCGAAAGCTTCGAGGAATTCGGCGCCGACCTGATCCGCGACACCTATAAGGTGATGCTGCAAATGGCCGTGGTGCTGACCTATGGCGCCAAAAAGCCGGTGGTGAAAATCGGGCGTATGGCCGGACAGTTCGCCAAGCCGCGCTCTGCCGATTTCGAAACGGTCAACGGGGTGGAGCTGCCCTCCTATCGCGGGGATATCATCAACGATATCGCCCCGACGCCGGAATCACGCATCCCCGATCCGCGCCGCATGCTGGAGGCATATACACAGGCCGCCGCTTCGCTGAACCTGCTGCGCGCCTTCTCGCAGGGCGGTTTTGCCGATATGAAACGGGTGCATAGCTGGACGCTGGAATCCACCAAAGATGCCGAGGGCTACGAGGAATACCGCGAGCTGGCCGACCGGATCGCCGATTCCATGGCCTTTCTGGAGGCCGCCGGCGTTGATTCCTCTACCGCGGATTCGCTGAAACGGGTCGATTTCTACACCAGCCACGAAGCTCTGCTTCTGGAATATGAAGAGGCCCTGTGCCGCACCGATTCCACCACCGGCCTGCCGGTTGCCGGTTCCGGCCATATGCTGTGGATCGGGGACCGCACCCGCCAGCTGGACGGGGCGCATGTGGAATTTGCCCGCGGGGTGCAAAACCCCATCGGCATGAAATGCGGCCCGACAATAGAGCCCGACGACCTGCTGCGCCTGATCGACCGCCTGAACCCGGAAAACGAGGCCGGCCGCCTGACCCTGATCGCCCGTTTCGGCGCCGGCAAGGTCGGGGATCATCTGCCCGCCCTGATCCGCGCCGTGGAACGCGAGGGGCGCAAGGTCGTCTGGTCCTGCGATCCCATGCACGGCAACACGATCAAATCCGAAAGCGGTTACAAAACCCGCCCGTTCGAGCAGGTTCTGGCCGAGGTGCGCGAATTCTTCGCCGTCCATCAGGCCGAGGGCACCTATGCCGGCGGTGTGCATTTCGAGATGACCGGCAAGGATGTCACCGAATGCACCGGCGGTGTGCGCGCCGTGACCGATGGCGACTTGTCCAGCCGCTACCACACCGCCTGCGACCCGCGGCTCAATGCCTCGCAGTCGCTGGAACTGGCGTTCCTGGTTGCCAAGGAACTGCAAGCCCGCGACGAGGCACAGCGCAAGGCCGTATGATGACACATTTTCTGGTTCTGACCTCTGCGGTCGGCATTGACGAGGAAACCCCCGATCAAGTGGCGGATCTTGTCGGGGCCGAGCCTGACCGCCTTGGCGATTGCGCGGTGGAATTTGCCGTGCCCGGCGATATCACCCTGCCGGAGATTCCCGGCGTCGATGTCAATCTGGTGCCCGCCGCCAACCGGCGCAAAAAGCTGCTGATCGCGGATATGGACAGCACCATGATCAATGTCGAGTGCATCGACGAGCTGGCCGATTTCGCCGGCGTCAAGGCGCAGGTTTCCGAAATCACCGAGCGCGCCATGCGCGGCGAACTGGATTTCGACGGGGCGCTGCGCGAACGGGTTGCCCTGCTGAAAGACCTGCCCGAAACCGCGCTGGCCCAATGCTACGCGGACCGGATCCGCCTTAACCCGGGGGCGCAAACGCTGGTGCAAACCATGGCGGCCCTCGGGGCGTTTACGGCGCTTGTGTCCGGCGGTTTCACCTATTTCACCGAAAAAGTCGCGGCCGAGGCCGGTTTTGCCCTGCATCAGGCCAACACCCTGCTGCTGGAAAACGGCCGCCTGACGGGGCAGGTGGGGCAGCCGATCCTTGGGCAACAGGCCAAACTGGATACGCTCAACCGTCTGGCGGGGGAACGGGGCATTGCCCTTGACGATGTGATTGCGGTCGGGGACGGGGCCAATGACCGCGCGATGGTTGAAGCCGCCGGTCTGGGCGTCGCCTATCACGCCAAGCCGACGCTGGCCGCCGCTGCCGATGTGGTCCTGAACCATTCCGACCTGCGCGCCCTGCTGGCCCTGCAAGGCATAGCCGAGGCGGACTACGTTTAGCCCTTCCAGGCCATCTTCATGTAAACGCCGCCGTTTTCCAGTTCTGCCAGCATCTGTTCCAGCCGTTTCATGCGCGTTTGCGCCCGTTTGGCCCGCCCGATCCAGCCGAGGTAGTCATTCTGCTGATAGGCCGGTCGCGCCTGATAGGCGGCCAGTAGCCCGCGTTGTTGCAATATATCGCGGACATCCGCCGGCATGGGCTGTCTGGGCCGTTTGAGTTTGGAAAAATCGGTCATGCCCCGAGGATAGCAGATATCCCCGCCGGCCTCAAACCGGACTCCCGGAATCAGACAACGACCTTCAGCTTTGCGGTTTTGCGCATCCCTTCCGGCAGGGCGCCGCCTTTTCCCGCGTCGCCGTCGATGCTGCGCAGGGTGGGGGTGAAGGGGGCGAAGCCCTTGCCGGCAAAGCCCGGCGCGCGGCGGCGGTTGCGCCCGACGGGGGTCAGCTCGGCCGTCAGTATGGCGAATTCCAGCGGGGCGGCAAAGCCGGTGTCAGGGGCGCTCAGGCAGCCGATGATGCGGTTTACCTCGCCGAAATCGCTGCGCAGGGGCAGCAGGACCATTTCCAGCAGCGCGGCCTTTCCGGTCGTGTCCCGCCCTTCCAGTTCCAGATGGGCGATGTCGGGGCCTTGCATCACCGCGTTCAGCAGCTCGCGGAATTCGGCGCTGTCGGTGTCCCGGAAAAACCCTTCGGCGGCGCGGCCGCGTACCTCCATTCCCATCATCTCGCAGATCTGCAGGCCGGCAATGCGCACGCGGGTGTCGCCCTCGGCCAGATGTTCCAGAATGAACAGCGTGTCCAGCACATCGGGCATTTCTCGCGGCGAGATTTCCGAGCGGAACGGGGGCAGGTTGCCCTCGCGCAGGGAATCCCAGTGATTCTGCAGGATCATAATCGTGTTTTTCTGTGTCATATCAATCGCGCCGGCCATATCGGGCCTCCTGTTCAATCTACCGCGTGGTAATCGTTACTGTTTCCTTAATGTATAACATTTTAGAGGTATTTGGAGCATTTTGCCGATGCTTGGTTAACAAGAGGTTAAGAATGGTTAAGAATCTCCGACCCGATCGGGGCTTGATCTGGGCGGCGGAATCTATCAAATGTTCCCGAACAAACAGGAGCCTGCCATGACCAGCCGCCGCGGCCTATTGATCATTCTGTCCTCGCCTTCGGGTGCGGGAAAATCCACGCTGTCGCGGCTTGTGTTGCAGGACGATCCGGATGTGCAGTTTTCCGTTTCCGCCACCACCCGCCCCCCGCGGCAGGGCGAAAAGGACGGGCGCGAGTATTATTTCAAGACCCGCGAGGATTTCGAATCCCTGGTCGCCGATGGCGGAATGCTGGAATATGCGGAGGTGTTCGGGAACCTCTACGGCACCCCGCGCGCACCGGGGGGGGCGGCGATGGGATCGGGCAAGGATGTGCTGTTTGATGTGGACTGGCAGGGCGGGCAGCAGATCCGCAATTCCAGCCTGAAGGATGCGGTGGTGTCGATTTTCATCCTGCCCCCGTCGATTGCGGCACTGGAAGAGCGCCTGAAAAGCCGCGGGCAGGACAGCGAGGAAACCATCGCCAAGCGCATGGCGCAGTCGCGCGACGAGATCAGCCACTGGGCCGAATATGATTACGTTCTGGTTAACGACGATCTGGAACGGGCGGAAAAGGACCTGCGGGCCATATTGCACGCCGAACGCCTGCGCCGCGAGCGCCACCCCGAGCTGGTGGCCTTTGTCCAGCGTCTGAATGCCGAATTCGAGGAGCTGCACAAATGATTTATGAACTCGACGGGCGCGCCCCGCAATTTCCCGCCGACGGGGACTACTGGGTGGCGCCGGATGCCAATCTGGTCGGGGATGTGGTGCTGGAGAGCGGGGCCTCTGTCTGGTTCGGCTGCACGCTGCGCGGGGACAATGAACGGATCACCATCGGTGCGGGCAGCAATGTGCAGGAAAATACGGTGATGCACACGGACATGGGCTTTCCGCTGGTGATCGGGCAGGGGGTGACGGTGGGGCACAAGGCCATGCTGCACGGCTGCACGGTTGGCGACAACAGCCTGATTGGCATGGGGGCAACCATCCTGAACGGTGCGAAAATCGGGGCGAATTGCCTGATTGCGGCCGGGGCGCTGGTGACCGAGGGCAAGGAAATCCCCGACGGTTCGCTGGTGATGGGCGCGCCGGGCAAGGTGGTGCGTATGCTGGATGCCACCGCAATAGAGGCGCAGCGCCTGTCCGCCCTGCATTATCAGGCCAACATGCGCCGGTTCCGCGACGGTCTGGTGGCTACAGGCTGACCGTCAGCACATCGCCGGCAAAACCGATCTTCGGCACCAGCCCCATATCGCGGGCCAGATCGCGCAGCTGCACGAATTGCACCCGGGCCGGTGT
The DNA here is from genome assembly GCA_027080755.1 of Paracoccaceae bacterium. Classification (GTDB taxonomy): domain Bacteria; phylum Pseudomonadota; class Alphaproteobacteria; order Rhodobacterales; family Rhodobacteraceae; genus NORP23. The sequence goes on along the minus strand of JALWQC010000276.1, from coordinate 862 downwards.
GATCGGCTCGGGCGGCATGTCCCAGTCCAGCACGCGCCAGATATCATCCTGTTGCAGCCGCGTGGCCTGCGCCCGGATTTCCCAGCCGTCGCGGGTTTGCGCCACGCTGATCACCCCGCCCAGCGGCAGGGCCGTTTCCACACACAGCAGCGCCAGATACAGCAGTTTCACCTGTTGGCGCGGGCTGGAGGGCGCAAGGTCCTGCCAGACCAGCGATTGGCGCGCGGTGGTCAGCATGGCATCGGCAGTGGCCTGCACATCGCGCGCCGCCACGGTGGATTCCGCAGTGCTTTGGCCGAAACAGATGCGGAAAAACTGCAGCTTTGCCTTGGCGCTATCGACACTTTCGGCAATCAGGGCCAGCTCCGGCGTGCTGCTGCCAAGGGCGTCCAGAAGCTCCAACCCGTTGCCGATGGCGCCGACAGGGCTTATCAAATCGTGACAGATGCGCGAAGATACCAGCGCGTCGGTTGTGGACGTAGTCATGGGAAAACCTCGGGGGATAGGATGAACGAATTTTTGCAGCCCGGCGACCTTGTGCGCCATCCGGCCCGCCCGGACTGGGGCAAGGGGCAGGTGCAATCGGTTGCCGGCACGCGTATTACCGTGAATTTCGAGCATGCGGGGAAGGTGGTGATCAACGGTGCGGTTATCCTGCTTGAGACGGTGGTCGGGGGATCTGTTTCCGATACCCTGCGATAATATCGTTAAGGTAAAGTTAATGCAAGTCGGCACACTTGAAAATAGAGCGATCCGCCGTTGTGTCCCCTCCGTCTACGCCCAGGGCGTAGACCTATGAACAGCAAGCCGCCAGAGCGTCCCTCGCGAACTATCAATGGTTCGGGATGCGCGGCACCGGGTG
>JALWQC010000275.1 GCA_027080755.1 Paracoccaceae bacterium | reverse complement strand
CATCGTGCCGTAGCTGCCCTTCAGATACAGGTCGGAAACATCCGAGGCCAGAAACCGGAAATCGAACGTCTGCCCGACAAGCGAGGGATCCTTCATCACCATTTCGCGCAAATCGAAGGCCGCGCCGCCGCTGACCAGATCATACATCTGCCGCTTCAGCTTGCGGTCCTTCACATAGGGAAACGCGGCCTTTAGCGCGTCTTTGACAATCCCGCCCCAATTTGCCTTGCCGATCACCTTGGGATCGCCGGTGGCGTCGGGGTCTATGTCGCTTTGTTCCAGCTGCACGGGCAGGGTGATATAGCTTTCGGTCAGGGCCCCGCCAGCCTTGCTGATCACGGACCACAACAGCGCGCCCAGCGCCAGCCCCGCCAGCACAATCGCCAGAATGCCATAGGCCTGCAAACGCCACTGCGCCGCCTTGCGTTTCTTCAGCCGTTTGGCCGACGCCACCGAGCCATGCTGCTTCGAGAGTTCCTTCATATCGACCATCAGTCATACATCTCCCGGTATTTGTTCACGAACCTGAGGGCGAAAATATTCAGCATCAGGGTTATCAAAAACAGCGTAAAGCCCAGCGTAAAGGCCGGTCCGGCGGCGGTTGAGGCCTCGGTATCGCCGGTGATCAGCATAACGATCTGCACGGTAACGGTTGTCACGGACTCCAGCGGGTTGGCCGTCAGATTGGCCCCCTGTCCGGCCGCCATCACCACGATCATGGTTTCCCCGACCGCCCGCGAAACCCCCAGCAACACCGCGGAAACAATCCCCGGCAATGCCGCCGGCAGGACCACCTGCCGAATGGTTTCCGCCTTTGTCGCGCCCAGCCCGTAGGACCCGTCCCGCAGGCTTTGCGGCACGGCGTTGATCACGTCGTCGGACAAAGAGGAAATAAACGGGATAATCATGATCCCCATCACCACACCCGCCGCCAGCGCACTTTCCGAGGCCACGTCGAAGCCCAGCGCCTCGCCGGTTCTGCGGATGAAGGGGGCAACGGTGATTGCGGCGAAAAATCCGTAAACAACGGTCGGGATGCCGGCCAGAATCTCCAACATCGGTTTACCCCAGGCCCGCACCTTCGGACCGGCGAAATCCGACAGGTAGATCGCGGCAAACAGCCCGATGGGAACCGCCACCAGCATGGCAATACCCGTAATCATCAGAGTGCCGGCAAACAGTGGAATTGCCCCGACCTTGTCCGGGTCCAGCACCCCGTCCTGCACACCGGAAAGAGGGCTCCAACGGGTGCCGAGCAAGAACTTGTCGATCCGCCAGCCGATGTTGTTGAAAAAGGAAAACGTCTCGAAAACCAGCGACAGGACAATCCCGATCGTGGTTAACACCGCCACCGAGGCACTGGCCCACAAAAGCAAACGGATGATAGTTTCGGAACGGTTGCGCGCCCGCCATTCCGGCGTGACCTTGCGCAGGGTCACACCCCCCGCCACAATCGCCCCCAGCAGGGTGACAACGACCGTGACAGCAACGCGGAACCACTCGGCCGTGGCATAGCGGTGTGCGATATCCTCGCGCAGGGCATCACTGGAAGAACTGATTTTCCCCGCGGCAATCGCCTTGGCATCCGCATAGACAAGATTATGCTGCAATGCCCCCGCATCCGGCAGCGCCGCGCGGATTTTCGCCAGAAAATACTGGTCCAGATAGGCACCCCAGCCCAGCGAAAGCACCAGCAACAGCACCAGACCGACAATCAGCACCCACAGCAGGCTATACAGCCCGTGGTAGGTCGGGCGCGAATGCAGCAGGCTGACGTTGCCATTGCACACCCGCAGGGCGCGCGCCCGGGCCAGAATATAGAAAAGCACGGCCAGCCCGATAACGAAAAGTATGGTTAAACCCAGCATGTGATCCCTCTGGTTTGCATGGCAGCCTTGTCAGAACAGCCCGCACATAGCCGTTAAATATGCAAAAAGCGAGGGCGCATTTCCGCGCCCCCGCCCTGAATTACGGGCCTATTCCAGCCCTTCGCCGGTCATCTTTTCCAGCGCCAGAACCCGGTTGCGGTTTTCCTCGAACTGCTCGGGCGGCAGCGGGATCAGGCCCTTGTCGGTCAGATAGCCTTCTTCGCCGGCTGCCGCCTCGGATGTGAACTCGTCCGCGTATTCCACAATGCCCGGAATAACGCCGACATGCGCGTCCTTGATGTAGAAATACAGCGACCGCGACACCGGATAATCCCCTTCGGCGATGGCGTCGAACTCCGGCTCCACGCCGTCAACGGTTGCGCCTTTGATGGCATCGCTGTTCTGGTCCAGAAAAGAGAACCCGAAGATCCCGACGGCGGCGTGGTTTGCCTCCAGCTTGGAAACGATCAGGTTGTCGTTTTCGCCGGCTTCGATATAGGGGCCGTCCTCGCGGATTTCCGAACCCTCGTGCTTGCAGAAATCCTTTTCCTTGCCGGCGGCCTCGCAGCCCTTTTCCATCACCAGCTCCTCGAAAGCGTCGCGTGTGCCCGAGGACGGCGGAGGGCCAAGAACCTCGATCGCTTCGGCCGGAAGCGAGGGATCGACATCCGACCACATCGCCGGCTTCGGGCCGGCCGCCGCCAGCGCCAGCCATAGCTGTTCGCGGGTAACCTCGAAGGTCGGCGCGTCGATGGCATTGGCCAGAACGATCCCGTCAAAACCTATGACAGCTTCGGTAATGTCGGTAACCCCGTTTTCCTGACACTGCCGGAATTCCTTGGCCTTCATGCGGCGCGAGGCGTTGGTGATGTCGGGCGTATCCTCGCCCACACCGGCGCAAAACAGCTTCAACCCGCCACCCGAGCCGGTGGATTCTACAACCGGAGTCGGAAAATCCGTGGTTTTGCCAAACTGTTCGGCAACGGCCGTGGAAAACGGAAAAACGGTGGAAGAGCCGACAATGCGGATCTGTTCGCGCGCGCTCGCGGCACCGGCCAGCAGGGTTGTTGCCAGAACAACGGAAATGATACGTGCAGTTTTCATGGATCTCTCCAGACTTGTGTCAAACGTCCGGCAATCACATACCGCCGGATCACGGAAAAGCTATCCGTTTTCATCGTCAATTTTATTACAGACAGATGACAGATTTATGACGGTCTAGAGCATTGAAAAAAAACGGTTATTTATCTATGCGATACAGGACAAACTGATCGGACCGCCCGATTTCCGCGAATTTCCACCCGCTTTCCTGCATCGCCTTCAGGGATTCCCCGCGGGCAACAGACATCACCGGACACAGGGGAATCAGGTAGTAATCCGCGTTTTCGTAACCATAGCCCCCGCTGTAATACCACGGCGAGCCACCCTTGGGCCGCGCATACTCCGAGGCCAGCCAGATGCTGTTGGTGTTATCGGCCAGAACCACCTGTTTTTCCACCGGCACGCCTTGCGTTTGCAAAAGCGCGATAGCCTGCAAATCCCGTTGCACATATCCCGCCTGCAACCCGCACAGGGGCAGCTCTTCGCCCTGAAAGCTTTGAATCGACACGGGGAAATCGCCCGTATTTTGCCGGATCGCGGAAAGCTGCTGTTCGGTCGGGCGGTAATTTGCTGTCAGAAGGACGAAATTCAGGGCGCCATCCAGCCAGATATCCTGCTGCATTCGGGCAAAGGGATAGGGTTTCATCGCGGTTTTATCCACCTGCGCCACCCCGATGATGGACGAAAACAGCGCCAGAACAGTCGGGATGGCGATGGTAAGCGAAACAATGGTCAAAACATTGGCGATCTGGCGGGCATCCACCCCGAAAAACCGCCGTGCGCCTGTGGCCGGCAGGTTGGCCAGCAAAAACAGCGCCAGAAACGGCAGCCATTTTTGCTCGTTCCCGAAATTCTGGTAAACGACATAGAAAAACGCCGGCGCCAGCAGTAAAAGCACCGTTCCCGCACGTTTGGCCCCGCTCAACCGCAGCAGGATAATCGCCACGATATAGACCAGCGTGCCTAGCTTGCGGTCCGGCGCCGCCAGCGTTTGCACAAACGGGCGGTCCGGGTTGGGGCGCGGCGAATGCAGCGCGACTTGCAGCAGGTTGTCCGCATAGGCAAACCAGTAGTCCAGACCGAACAGCAGCGTAACCACCAGCGCCACCGCCAGACCGACCAGCGCCGACAGCGCCAGCAGGCGAAACTTGCGATCCAACAGCAGGATCAGCAGGACCGAGACCCCGAAAGCCATAAAAAACGTCATCTTCAGCAGCGCCAGCACCGCCATGCCCCCGCCGATAACAAGGGCGTCCAGAACGGGATGTGCCTTCCCCGCCGGCGGCCAGATTGCCGTGACCAGCACCAGAAAGGAAATGGCCCAGGCCCAGCGGTTATAGTGCATGGAAAACGAAACGCCCGCATCCGTGCCGCCATAGATAAACGCCATTAGCAACACCACCAGCGCCGCCCCGAACAGCCAGCGGGACCAGCCTGCCAGACGGCCAAGCGCGACATAGGCAATCACCGGCAGCAGGGCCAGCGTTACCAGCGTATTGGCCAGCACAAGCGACTCCCCCGGCCCGAAACCCGCCGCCAGAAACAGGGAAATCGGGGCAAAGGCCAGAATGCCGATCGGGGTCATGAAATCCAGATGCGGCAGCTCGCCGTCCATGATACGGACCGAGGCCTCCAACGCATGCAGAATATCCCCGATATGAAAGGTAACAGCCACCCCCGGGCCGGACAGCATCACAGCCGCGGCAAGCCCCGTCAGGGCCAGCAAAAACAGGAAATACCGGATCGGGGCGGACATATCACAAGCCTTTCAATGATTTTATCCGTTGCTAAAGCATTCCCGCCGCCCTTGCAATCAATCCTCTTTGCGCGGCAACCAGACGGTAAAGGCGCTGCCCTCGCCAAGGGTTGATTCAATCTGCAACTCTCCGCCGTGGCGTTGCAGGATGTGCTTCACAATCGCCAGCCCCAGACCGGTCCCGCCCTTGTTGCGACTTTGGGTGGCGTTCACGCGGTAAAAGCGCTCGGTCAGGCGCTCCAGATGTTTCGGCGCAATGCCGGTGCCGTAATCGCGGATGGTGATGCCGACCATGCCGGAATGGTCCTTTTCATCCACGGCTTGCAGGATTTCCACCTTTTCGCCGTCGCCGCCGTATTTCATCGCGTTGACCACCAGATTGGTAAACACCTGGTTAAGCTGGTCCCGGTCCCCGAAAACCGCGGGGCCGCTGTCGGGCAGTTTGCAGACAATGCGCACGCCGGTTTCCTCTTGCAGGGGCAGCAGGGCCGCGACGGTTTCGCAGACCAGCGCAAAGGGGTCGCACGGGGTGGCAGGGCGGATGTGGGCCTTCATCTCTATCCGGCTCAGGGACATCAGATCATCCACAAGGCGCTGCATCCGGCTGGCCTGTTTGTGCATGGAAACCATGCACAAAC
>JALWQC010000274.1 GCA_027080755.1 Paracoccaceae bacterium | reverse complement strand
TTCCCTTTCACAAGACCAATCCGCGGTTCTGCATCTTCGAAAACGTCTATTTTTCCCGCCCCGACAGCGTGATCAACGGGCAGTCCGTCTATGAATCGCGCCGCCGCATCGGGGTGGAGCTGGCCAAGGAGGCCCCGGTAGAGGCCGATCTGGTCTGCCCCGTCCCCGACAGCGGCACACCGGCAGCGATCGGCTATTCGCAGGAAAGCGGCATCCCCTACGCCATGGGCATCATCCGCAACCAGTATGTCGGGCGCACCTTCATCGAGCCGACCGAACAGATCCGCAACATGGGCGTGCGCCTGAAGCTGAACGTCAACCGCGCCCTGATCAAGGGCAAGCGGGTGATCCTGGTGGATGACTCCGTGGTGCGCGGCACAACCAGCCGCAAGATCAAGGAGATGATCCTGGATGCCGGCGCCGCCGAGGTGCATTTCCGCATCGCCTCCCCGCCCACCAAATGGCCCTGTTTCTACGGGGTGGACACGCCGGACAAGGACAAGCTGCTGGCCGCCCATATGACCGAGGAGCAGATGCGCGACCATCTCGGCGTGGACAGCCTGCGGTTTATCTCGCTCGACGGGCTGTATCGGGCCGTGGGGGGATTCAAAGGGCGCGACAACGACAACCCGCAATACTGCGACGCCTGCTTCTCCGGCGACTATCCGGTGCGCCCGCAGGACAAAATCGACCATGGTTTCGAATTGAAAGACGACACATGAACATCACATCCGACACAATCGCCCTTGTCACCGGTGCCTCGCGCGGGTTGGGATATGCCACAGCGCTGGAGCTGGCCAAAAAGGGGGCGCATGTCATCGCCGTAGCCCGCACCATCGGCGGGCTGGAGGATCTGGACGACGCGATCAAGGCTGCCGGCGGCAGTGCCACACTTGTCCCCCTCGACATCACCGAGGACGAGGGGCTGCAACGCATGTGCCTGTCGATTTACGAACGCTGGGGGCGGATCGACCTGCTGGTGCATTGCGCCGCCCACGCCGAGCCTCTGGCCCCCGTCCCCCATATCTCGGACAAGAATTTCGCCCGCTGCATGGCCGTGAACGCCATCGGCACGCAACGTATAATTGCCCTGACCGACCCGCTGCTGCGTGCCAGCGACGAAGGCACCGCCGTATTCATAGAGGACCATCAGGAGGGCAAGAAATTCTACGGGGCCTATGCCGCCAGCAAGGCCGCCGCGCAGGTGGTTGTCGATGCGTGGAAACTGGAAACGGCCAAACTGCCGCCGCGGGTCCTGACTTTTGCGCCCAAACCCATGCCCACCGGCCTGCGCGCCCGCTTCTTCCCGGCCGAGGACCGCGATGCCCTGACCCCGCCGGAAACCGAAGCCCGCCGTCTGGTCGATATCTTGTAGGCGCGCACCGCAAAACGCCGAAATAGCCGCTTCTGCCCCTCGAAAACGGGGGCAAAAGGGGAATTTTGGCAAAACTGCCGCAAATTTGCCACAAATGCGCCCGATTGCGGCCGCCTTCCCTGTCTAGGCTCCCCGTTGTTGTTCAGTGCCCGCCAAAGCATCCTGAAACAACATCGAGGAACTAGTATGAAAGTGTTTAGCAACTTCAAGTCCAGCGAGTCTGGCGCCGTCACCGTAGACTGGGTCGTCCTGACCGCCGCCATCGTCGGCATTGCCATCGCGGTTCTGACCGTAATTTCGGGCGGACTGGGGTCCGCTGCCAGCGGGGTCGATACACAGGTTACCGACGCGGGGACCTCTTCCGGTATTTCCGGTGCAATTCTGGCAAGCAATACGCCGGCCTCTTCCACCGGATTTGGCAGCACCGGTGCCGATTATCTGGCGGCCAACGGTGGCGATACGGCCGCCGCCGCAGCGGCTATTACAGCCGATGCCCCCGCCGGATATTATTTTTCCGGCTGGATCGACGGAGCCAGCGGCCTGCCCTTGTACACCGCAAACGACCAGCAGTCGTTTCTTGTAGGAAGCAATACATATTCCTTCAATGGATACTGGGCACAGGCGAACGGTTCCCATCCGCTTTGATATCCAGGGGCAGGACCGTCCGCGAATACGCGGGCGGATTACTCCGGCCCGCAGCGTATAGTCAAAGCTGCGGCACGCCCCCTGCCAGAACGGTTTGATACCAGTCTGTATCAATATTTCCGCCTGTCAGAATAACGCCGACAGCCTTGCCCGACATATGTTGGCGTTCCTGCATAAGCGCGGCCAGCGCGGCGGCCCCCGCCCCTTCGGCCGCATTGTGGGTGGTCTGGAAATACAGACGAATGGCGTCGGCTATTTCGGTCTCGGTTACACTGACGATACGCTCGGCGCCCTGCCCGTAAACATCCAGTGCGGCGGGGACGGGAACCCGCACCGCCATTCCGTCGGCAAATGTATCGGCGCTATCGGTTTCTACCGGTTTTCCAGCCTCGAACGACAATTTCGCCGATTGGGCATTTCGGGAAACCACGCCTACGATTTTGGTTTTCAGCCCCAATGCATCCCGCGCCATAATCGTGCCGCATATCCCCGAGCCGCACCCGATCGGCACATAGACCGTATCCAGATGCGGGGCGGCAAGGAACAGTTCCAAAGCATAGGTCGCCACCCCGCGCACAAGTTCGTCATGATAGGGGGGAACCGGCTGCCAATTATGGATTTCGGCCTGGCGCATGGCCTCTGCCTTGGCTTCGTCAAAATCCTTGCCGTGTTCGACAACCCGGCCACCAAAAGCCGCCATCGCCGCATTTTTTTCGATAGAGTTACCGTGTGGCACATAAATTGTAGCCGTCAAACCGGCCGCTATCGCCGCGCGTGCCTGTGATTGTCCGTGATTGCCGCGCGTCGCCGTGACAATCCCCGTCACCGAGGGGTTGGTGCGTTTCACCCAGTCGATATAGGTAATACCGCCACGCACCTTGAAGGCCCCCGTCGGCGTGTGGTTTTCATGTTTGACCCATGTTTCACAGCCGGTTTTCCGCGATAAAAGAGGCCACATATATTGCGGAGTCGGCGGCATGAAGCGATAGACCAGTTCCGCGGCCGACTCGATATCCGTTCTGTTAAACATTACCCCCCCCGAAACGCGCGTCCAGCCAGTCGGCGTAATCGGCCATGACCTGATCGCGGTTGGTTTCGTTCAGGCTTTCGTGGCGGGCGCCCTCCAGCAGGGTCAGGGTTACGTCCTGCACCCCCGCCTTTTGCAGCCGCCCAGCCGTGCGCGCCACATCCTTGCCGCCGTTCGTACTGGGATCCGCGGTTCCGGCCAGCAGATGCACCGGCAGGGCGGGCGGTAGCGCCGCAAGATTGGCGTCGTCATCGGCAAAATACACCCCGCCGATGGTATCGAGCCACAGCCCGATGGACACCGGAAAACCGCACAGCGGATCGGCAACATATGTGTCCACCTCGCCCGGATCGCGCGACAGCCAGTCGAATTCCGTGCGGTTCGGCTTGAACGCCTTGTTCCACGCCCCGAACGTCAGCGATTGCGTGATATGCGAGGGCCGATGCCCCCCTTTCACCATCTTTTCCACCTTCAGGATCGTCTTGCCAAGCGCCGCCAGCCCACCAGCGGTAAAGCTGGCATTCCAGCAGCTTAGCGCGTCGAGCCGCTCGGGGTGGGTCAGCGCATAGTTGAACGCGATGATAGAGCCCATGGAATGCCCGAAACAGATCACGGGCAGATCGGGATGCGCTGCCCGGATATGCGCATTCACGGCATCCACATCCGCCAGTACCTGCGCCCAGCCGTCGCGGTCCGCGAATGTGCCAAGCGGCGCGCCCTCGGCCTGTGTCTGCCCGTGCCCGCGGTGGTCATGGGCGTAAACGTGATAGCCCCGCGCCGTCAGGAAACCGGCAAAACGGCGGTAGCGCCCCGCATGTTCGCCCATGCCGTGGTTGATCTGGACCACCCCGCGCGCCGGCCCCTGCGCAAGGGCGGCGTACAGCTGCAACCTTGCGCCTGTGGGACTGTCGAGCGTGGTTTGCGTCCAGTCCATCCGCTACATCCCGAGCGCTTCTTTATACATGTCCAGCACTGCCTCTTCCTCGGAAATCTCGGCGGGGTCCTTTTTGCGCAGCGCCACGATCTTGCGCAGGATCTTGGTGTCGTAGCCGCGCGATTTTGCCTCGGCCATGACCTCTTTCTGCTGTTCGGAGATATCTTTCTTTTCGGCATCCAGACGCTCGAACCGTTCCACAAAGGCGCGCAATTCGCCGGCGGTCACACGGTATTGGGTCTGCTTTTCATCGTCTGTTACGTCCATTTTCTCGGCCTCGGTATTTTATAATTCAGGAAGGGCCACACTACTGCGCACACCGGTTTCGGGCAAGGGGGGATTGCCCCTTTCGATGGGGGGGACAAGCGTATATACACAAAAGACAACCCAATGGAGGACAGCATGGATATCCTGATTTACATCGGCAGCGTTCTGGCAATTCTGGGCCTTCTGGGGCTGGTTTATTGCATCATCGCCGCCGCCAAAATCAAACGCGAAGGCCCCGAAGCCGAAAATTTTGCCGAGCGGATGCAGAAACTGGGGGCGATGAACATGGGCGCGCTATCGGTGTCCACCCTCGGGCTGATTATGGTGATCATGGGCATGATCCTGTGAAACGGGTGCTGATGGCCACCAGCACAACGGATTTTGACCCGTCCGAGGTGGCAATCCCCTGGAAAATCCTGACCGATGCCGGCGTTCAGGTGCATTTTGCCACCGATACCGGCCGTCAGGGGGCGGCGGATCCGCGGATGCTGGACGGGAACGGGCTGGGGGTTCTGAAGGATGTGCTGCGGGCGCGACGGGATGCGCGGGAGGCCTACGGGATGCTGCAACGGGATGCGCATTTTGCCGCCCCGACGGGCTATGACGCCATAGATATTGCGCAATTTGACGGGCTGTTGCTGCCCGGTGGCCATGCCAAGGGGATCAGGCCCTATCTGGAATCCCCCGTCCTGCAACAGAAAATCGTCGGCTTTTTCAACGCGGGCAAACCCGTCGGCGCCATTTGCCACGGGGTTGTGGCGGCGGCGCGGGCCATTGATCCGGCGACGGGGAAATCGGTTCTGCACGGGCGAAAAACCACCGCCTTGCTGAAACGGCAGGAACTGCTGGCCCATCGGCTGACGCGGGCGAAACTGGGCGACTATTACCTGACCTACCCCGTCACGGTAGAGGACGAGGTAACCGCCGCCCTCGCCGCCCCGACAGATTTCCGCCACGGCCCGACGCCGCTGCTGCGCGATACCCCGCGCCATCTGTCACGCGGCTTTATCCAAGGGGATGCGACCTATGTTTCGGCGCGCTGGCCCGGGGATGCCTACAGCTTTGCCACAGGATTTCTGGAACGGCTCGGGGGCTAGGTCTACGCCCTAAAACGTGCTGCGGATTTCCGTGAACA
>JALWQC010000273.1 GCA_027080755.1 Paracoccaceae bacterium | reverse complement strand
CTGCACGGCGGGGGGCAAAGCTCTGGTCTGGACATTGCCCTGGCCCGAAGGGGCGCAACTGCATCCGGCCGACCTCGACCCGTGGTTCATAGAGGTGTGCCGCCGCGTCCGGCTGAAGCAGACGCCGGAGGGAATTATCGCCTGTCACAGCACCTCCAAAGCCGCGCGGATCGATGCCAAGTTGTTCAAGGGGGTATTGGGGGATCCCTGGGCACCGGTGGACCTGAAGGATGGCAAGACGCTAACCCTCGGGCCGCGCAGTTTCACTTATAAGTTGATGTATGAATTGCTGATCGGAGGAAACTGGCAACGCCCTCTCTGTGCGCGCAAGGCGCCTTGTGATACGGGGGATATGTTGTTGCTGGCCGAAGCCTTTTCCCGCGGCAATTCCAAAACCGAGGGCTATCAGGCCCGGGCCATTCCTGTTCCCGGCGGTATCGTCGAGCGCTTCGGCGCGCCGGAGATGAAAGCCCTGGCCGATGCCCTGATAGAGGAAATAGCGCAGTGTGATATTGCCTTGCGCAATGCTCTGGCCTTGTTGGCGGCGAACGGGGTGTATGAAAATGTCAAAAAGGAACATTACGCCCTGACCAACGGCCCGCGTCACGCCTTTGACCGGCAGGCCGACATCCTGTTTTTCCCTGCCTTGTGGCATCGTGTGCAGGCGAATGAAGCCAGCAACGCGGCGCTGGAAACTGCCCGGCGGGCTTTCAAGGCACAGCTGGCCGGTCTGGCGGGGGATGAATTCGAAAGGGCGCTCCAGACTATTCCATGCGCCACGATTTACCGCCCCAGGGCCACGGCCCGTGCGCGGCGCAATTTCTACGGGGCCTTATGGAAAAACGGCTTTGTGCTGTCCCCGCCCCCCGAACAAGAGGAGCAAACCCTTGAACACCTCTGAACATCAGGATGTGGTTGCCCGGACATCCCTTGGCATGGCCAAAGCGCTGGAGCTTGCCCCGCCGGGGGATCTGGCCGCGATGCGCCGGATGCACGATCAGGAAGGATCGCCCCTGTTCTGGCGCTTTGCCGCGCGCTATCCGGAAATCGGACGAAATCCGGGCCCCTGGCATACGATCGCCCGTATTCTGGCCTTGTTGACCCCCACCGGACAACCGGGCCAGCGGCCGCCGCTGCATGATTCCGGGCGCCATCTTGGCACGGTGCTGTGTGATGGCGGGGACAGGCATTGGTCCGGTTCCCGACCGATGCTTAGCGAGCAACGGCTGGCGCGGTTGCTGGCCTCGCGGCACAAGGCGCATCGCACGGCGCTGGAACGGGCGGCGCGCATGCTGGCCAACAGCCGCCCGCCCGGACCGTTGGTGAATGTCCCGGATATCGCCTGGGCAGTCCTGAACCCTGAAGGGGGGCATATCGCGCGGGATTATTATGCCCGTCTTGACCATGTCACCACCCGAAACCCTGCCGATTCCGATGAGGAGCTTCCCCATGCCTGAACCCAAATTCCTGCAAATCCATTTTCTGGCCCCCTATGTGGCGTCGTTGTTGAACCGCGATGACAGCGGTCTGGCCAAACGTCTGCCCTATGGCGGCACGATGCGCACACGCATCAGTTCCCAATGTTTGAAACGGCATTGGCGCATGGCCGATGATCCGCACGGGCTGGACAAGATCGACGGTTTTCAGGCTGCTTACAGATCGCGCGAGATTGTCGATCGCAAGGTGCTGGCCGAACTGGTTGATACTGTGGACGAGAAAGTCCTGGACCCGATCCGCGAGGCTTTCCTGACGACAATTTACGGGGATAAAGGCAAGGACAAGAAATCACGCCAAACCCTGCTTCTGGGCGCACCGGAGATCGCCTATCTGCACAAAACCGCCGTGGAAATGGTGGCCGAAGCCAACGGGGATGCTGCCCGGGCCAAGGAACTGGCGAAAGACTGGACCAAGGCCCACAAGGGAAATCTGAAGGCCATGACCGAAAACACCCGTTTGCCGGCCGGCCTGAGCGGGGCGCTGTTCGGGCGTATGGTTACCTCGGACCCGGATGCCAATATAACGGCCCCTGTGCATGTGGCGCACGCCTTTGGTGTGCACGAGGAAGAGGACGAGAGCGATTATTTCGTCGCCATTGACGATCTGGCGACCGAGGATGAAACCGGCGCCGACACCATTCAGGAAACCGAGCTGACCTCCAGCCTGTTTTATGGCTATGTGGTTGTGGATATCGCCGGTTTGCTGGATAATCTGGGCGGGGATGCGGCCATGGCGGGCGAAGTGTTGCACAATCTTGTCTATTTGATTGCCGAGGTGTCGCCGGGGGCGAAACTTGGCTCGACCGCACCGTATAGCCGGGCCTCGATGCTGTTGCTGGAAGCCGGCGACCGCCAACCCCGCTCGCTGGCCGAGGCCTACCGCAAGGCCTGTCCACCGGACAGCGGGCAGGCCATCAATGCGCTGGCGGAGCATCTGGAAATGCTCGACAATGTTTATGCCACGGATGAGGAACGCCGCTTCCTTGCCCTCTCGAACCGGGACTTGCCGCTTGCCGAACGGGACAATCTGTCCGGCTTGGCCGAATGGGCGCGCGGACTGCCTGCGCGGTTGGGCTGATGTCTGTGCATCGCTGGCTGCATATCCGCCTGGAGGCCCCCCTGATGGCCTTTGGCGGGGTCGCCATTGATCAGGTCGGGCCAACGCGGGATCTGCCGGCGGCCTCTGCCCTTACGGGGCTTCTGGCGAATGCGCTGGGCTGGCACTGGCATGATCGTGACAGTCATCAGGCGCTTCAGGACCGGCTGGTGTTCGGGGCGCTGGCGGCGCGGGGCGGAATCCTGTTGAGTGATACGCAAAATGCCCGGCTGGAAAAATCCGACAAAGGCTGGACCACATGGGGCACCCCGGCCAGTCGCGGCGGAAATTCCTATACGGCACCGCATCGCCGGCAGCGCGACTATCTGGCGGATGCCCAGGTGCATGTCTTGCTGCGTCTGGAACCGGCCGGAGGGGAGCCGACGCTCGAAGATCTGGCCCATGCGCTGGACCATCCGGCCCGTCCGCTGTTTATCGGGCGCAAGCCCTGCTTGCCGACCCGCCCCCTGATGGCCGGCTGGGTCGAAGCCGAAACCGCCCTGGCCGCCTTAAAAACCTGTGGCGCGCACATTGCCCCCGATGGCGGCGCGGCCCTCTGGCCTGTGGACGAGGGGAACACCCCCGGCGAACAGGAGCAATCCCTGCCCGATATTCGCAACTGGCACAGCGGCGTGCATGCCGGCACCCGCCGCATTACCCGCGGGAGGCTGACATGACCCCCCTGAACCTGATCCGCCTGCCACTGGACCTGCCGGCGCTGAATATTTTTGCCCAGCACCGCGAAATGGTGCGCAACGGGGTGCTGGACGAAGGGGCCGTGCTGCATCACCTGCTGGGGGAAAGCTTCGGTCCCGGGGCTTTGCAACCTTTTCGGATGCTCGTTGCGCGCGGTGCGCGCTCCGGGATGTTGTATGCCTATACACGCCAGAGGGGCGACAGCCTGCAGGAGATGGCACAAACCGTTGCCCTGCCAGAGGCGCTGCAAGTCCTGAAACTGGCGCAACTGGCGGACAAACCCCTGCCCGACAGCCTGTTCAAAACGGGCAAGCGGCTGGGATTCGATATTGTCATCCGCCCCGTCGTGCGAATCCGCAAAACCTCCCCCCTTGCCAAAGCCGGAGCCGAGCGCGACGCCTACGAAGTCGCGGCACACCGGCTGTTTCCCGATACACGGGGCGAAATGTCCGCCAAGGGACCAAGCCGCCAGATGGTTTATACCGACTGGCTGGCCTCGCGCCTGGGGAGCGCAGCCGATCTGGACAAAACAACAAAGCTTGCCGCCTTCCAGCGGGTGCGCACTCTTCGCGGCGGGCAGGTCGTCGAAGGCCCCCGTGCCACCCTGCACGGCACATTGACGATCACAGACCCGGAGGCTTTCCGCGACCTGCTGGAAAAAGGGGTCGGACGTCACCGGAACTATGGCTACGGTATGCTGATGCTGCGCCCGCCACAACGATGCTGAAGGGGCGGCTGGGGCTGGAAAATGCCCGAATGCCCTATGCCGACAGGGCCGGATTGCTATATCTGGCCCGTGGAGCCTTGAGCGCGCGTAACGGCACGCTGACCTTTCAACAGGGGCCACCCGATCCCGGCGATGCGCTGGACGAAGGGAATTACGACATTCCGCTGCAAGGCGTTTCCATGATCCTGCTCGGCCCCGGTTCTACCGTCAGCCATGATGCGCTGCGCCTTCTGGCGCGCGCCCGCACCGCCCTTGCCGCCGTGGGCGAGGACGGCGTGCGCCTGTATACCGCCCCGCCCCTGATCCCGGACCATACCGGCCTTGCCCGCCTGCAGGCGCGTCTCTGGGCGGATGACGACCTGCGTCTGATGCTGGCACGCCGCCTTTATGCCTGGCGCCTGGGCGAGGTGCTGCCCCACCGTGACCTGAACGTGCTGCGCGGTATCGAAGGGGCGCGTATGAAGGAAAGCTATGCTCTGATGGCGCGCCAGATCGGAATAACATGGAAAGGGCGCCGCTATGACCGCTCTCGCCCCAATGCCGCCGATTTGCCCAATCAGGCCCTGAACCACGCCGCCAGCGCTGTCGAGGCAGCAGCCGCCATTGCTGTTTCCGCCACCGCAACAATCCCCCAGCTCGGTTTTATCCACGAGGATCCGGGACAGGCCTTTGTGCTGGACATTGCCGACTTGTATCGCGCGGAATTGACAATCCCCGTGGCCTTCAAGGCCGCGCGCCATGTGCAAAAACACCCGGGCGACAACATCGAACGTGTTACCCGCCGTAAAACCGGACAGGCTCTGGCCCGCGAAAAGATCATTCCCGCCATGATCGACCGTATCAAGGCCCTGATCGCCGAGGATAGCGGCTGATGTCCTCCCTGACCCTGATTATCACCCGCGATGTGGAGCCCCGCTACCGGGGTTTTCTAACCTCGGTTATGCTGGAAATCTCGCCGGGAGTCTACGTTTCCCCGCGTATGTCGAAGGCCGTGCGCCAGCGGGTCTGGGGGGTGGTCACAGACTGGTGGCAAACATTGGGCCGTGGCGCACTGGTCATGGTCTGGCGAGACCCGAAGTCCGTGGGCGGCCTACACATCGAAACGCTGGGGGATCCACCAAAAGAAATAGTGGACGCCGACGGCATTTTACTCGTAAAACGAAACTAGGCACCCTGTTGATTCGCCTCGCGCTCTTTGAAAAAGTAAAAAAACCAACCTCTTACCCCCAAGAGGCTCCCCCGCCCACGCGGGGATAGACCCTGAAAGAGTGGCAGAAACTCGGGAAGACTCCCGGCTCCCCCGCCCACGCGGGGATAGACCCGGTTGTGAGTTTGGGCGCAGCGCGCGCAGAAGGGCTCCCCCGCCCACGCGGGGATAGACCCTGTTCACGCCGATT
>JALWQC010000272.1 GCA_027080755.1 Paracoccaceae bacterium | reverse complement strand
GCCCCACGCTGATCGGGGATTTGATAGAGGCCCTGAATTTCTGGAAATGCCGCAAGGCCCGCGCCGGATCGTTCAGCTTGCGCAAGGCCAGAAACCCCGACAGCCATTCCAGATCGGAATAGCCCGATTCATCAGGCGTCAGGAAATGCTGGCTGGCCAGCAGATAGGCGGTGCGGTTGTCCCCCGCCCGCATGGCACGCCGCGCATAGGTCCGCCGTTTCGAGGCCCAGAATTCCGGCCGCCCCAGCGCCGCCGCCGATGTGGACCGCTGCACCAGCATTTCCGCCGCGCTGTCCCAGTATTCCTTGCCGATACGCCAGCGGAACCGGTCATAGGCCAGCCCCGCCGCCCCCTTCACCGATTTCGGAAGGGCGGCAATCATCGCATCGACGCCGTTCTTGTCCTGCTGCAGGGCTATGCGCACCTCGGCCAGCTTGCGCTGGTCATCGGGAACAATATCCAGCATCCGCGCCGCCTCGGTGACGCGCCGTTTCCACAGCAACAGGTCCAGACGTTCCGCATTATAGGGCTTCAATGTGCGGGAAAATTCGCGCCACAGGGCGTTTTGCTCGTCTTCCGACAGGGAAAAGCCGGTCCAGGCGCGCACCACCTCGGCCTTGGCGGCATCTCCCTGACCCAGCGCCTGCAAGGCCCGCGCCAGACGCAGGGCGCCGGTGCCGGTCTGGGGGGGCTGCTGGCGGAAATAGGCGACGATCCGCGCCGGTTTCAGCCCCTCTGGCAGGGAATCCTCGGAACGTTTCTGCAACAGGGGCAGGCCCGGCCAGTCGGCGTTATCGGCCAGAAACCGTTCGTATTCGTCAAAGGTCCCCTGCCCGTCGCGCAGGCGCATCCATTCGATGATCTCCAGCGCGATCGGGTCCTGATTGCCCGCCGCCACCTGCAAGGCCATCGCCCAGTCCCCCCGATCCGCCAGATCCAGCGCCGCCGCCAGCGCCGCGCCGTTTTGTGACGGGCTTTGCGCGCGCAGCGGCGAAACCGCAAAGACCACAGCCAGAAAAACCGCCACAATCCGGGCGGGAAAGAAAGAAATCCGCATTTTGCCTCAAGCTTTTTTGTCGTTTTTTCGCTTATTACAGCATTTCGGACGATTTGTCTTGCCCCGCTTGCTTGCAGTGGCATCAAATCGCCGCTAGCTATACGGGGAAATTCCAACCCTCACGGAGGCCACTCATGTTTCAAGGTTCCATGCCCGCGCTTATCACCCCGTTCACGAACGGCAAGGTGGATGAAAAGGCGCTGAAGGATCTGGTGGAATGGCAGATCGCCGAGGGCAGCCACGGGCTGGTTCCCGTCGGCACAACCGGCGAATCCCCGACCCTGACGCACGAGGAACACGAACATGTCATAGAGGTGGTGGTAAAGGCCGCCGCCGGCCGCGTGCCGGTGATCGCGGGGGCCGGCTCCAACAACACGGTAGAGGCGATCCGCTTTGTCCAGTTCGCACAAAAGGTCGGGGCCGACGCGGCGCTGGTCGTCACACCCTATTACAACAAGCCGACGCAACGCGGGCTTATCGCCCATTTCACCGCCCTGCATGACGCCAGCGATATTCCGATCATCATCTACAACATCCCGGGCCGCTCGGTCGTGGATATGACACCGGAAACCATGGGCGAACTGGCCCGCCTGCCGCGCATCATCGGGGTAAAGGACGCCACCGGCGATATCACCCGCGTGTCCAAACAGCGCATCACCTGCGGGCCGGATTTTGTGCAACTGTCGGGCGAGGATGCCTCGGCGCTGGGGTTCAATGCCCACGGCGGGGTCGGCTGCATTTCCGTAACCGCCAACGTCGCGCCCAAGCTGTGCGCCGAATTCCAGAACGCTACCCTTGCCGGCGATTTCGCCCGCGCGCTGGAACTGCAGGACATCCTCATGCCCCTGCACGAGGCCATTTTCACCGAGCCGGGCACAGTCTGCGCCAAATACGCCTTGTCCCTGCTGGGCAAATCGGGCGAGGACGTGCGCTCGCCGCTGACAACCGCCCTGCCGGAAACCAAAGACCGTGTGCAGGCCGCCATGCGCCATGCCGGACTGATCGGATAGGCCATGGCCCCGCGCAAAAAGGCAGACCCCAACAACAAGACCGTCGCGGAAAACCGCAAGGCGCGCTACAACTATGCGATCGAGGACACCCTCGAATGCGGCATGGTTCTGGAAGGGTCCGAGGTAAAATCCATGCGCGAGGGCGGCGTGAACATCGCCGAAAGCTATGCCAATATCGAAAACGGCGAGCTGTGGCTGATCAACTCCCATGTTCCCAAATACGAACAGGCGAAAACCTTCAACCACGAAGAACGCCGCCACCGGAAATTGCTGGTCTCGAAAAAAGAACTGTCCAAGCTCTGGCAGGCGGTCGGACGGCAGGGCATGACCCTTGTGCCGCTGAAAATCTATTTCAACGACAAGGGCCGCGCCAAGCTTCTGCTGGGCATCGCCAAGGGTAAAAAGAAGCAGGACAAGCGCGACACAGAGAAAAAGCGCGACTGGCAACGCCAGAAATCCCGCCTGCTGCGGGATCGGGGCTAGGAACCCGCAACGTCCCGTCATTTTCCCCACCGGTTGCGAGCGCCCGCCACAGGCGTTAGGATTCCCGAAACCAAAACGGAGTCCCCATGCCCTTCCTGCCCAGCCTGCCCGAAACCGCCCATCTGTCCGACCTGTTCGGCCAATTCCCGCGCGGTGTCGCCCCGCTGATGGAATACACCGACGCCGTGCTGCGCGATGAAGGCGAGCTAAGCATCGCTGAGCGCGAGCTGATCGCCACCTATACCTCGGCCCTGAATGCCTGCACTTTCTGCTACGGCGCGCACAGGATTTACGCCGAGGCTTTCGGAATTTCCGAAGAGATGATCGAAACGCTGGTGGCCGATCCGGACGCGGTAGAGGGGCTCGACAAGCTGAAGCCGATCCTGCGCTATGTGCAAAAGCTCAACACCCTGCCGGCCAAAATCGTACCGGCAGACGCACAGGCCGTCTATGACGCCGGCTGGTCCGAGGAAGCACTGTATGAGGCCACCCTCGTCTGTTCCCTTTTCAACATGATGAACCGTATTATCGAAGGCACAGGTGTCAATTTCGATTACGCCGGAAACGAGGGCGTCCATTCCATGAACAAGGACGCCGCCGATCCGGCCAGCCACACCTATAGCGCCTATGGTAAACGCATAACAACGGAGTAACCCCATGCGTATCCTTCTTGCCCTTGCCCTGCTTGCCCCGCTTTCCGCCCAGGCCGAAAGCTGGCCGCCCTATCTGGCCGAAGTGACCGGCGTGGCGGCGGATGATACGCTGAACGTGCGCCGCGGCCCCTCGGGCAGCACCGAGGACATCGGGGATTTGACAAACGGCAGCCAGCTGGAAATCACCGGTCTGGACGGGTCCGGCAAATGGGCGCGCATTATCTGGGGCGGCGAAGACGGCTGGATCGCCCGCCGCTACACCCGCGAAATCGACCGCCCGCGCGCCCTTGACAGCGACATGCCCGTCAACATGCACTGCACCGGAACCGAGCCGTTCTGGTCCGCCGATATCCTGCCCGAAAGCACGTTTTCCTTTATCGGGCTGGAGGATCGCGATACACAATATTTCACCGTCACCGACAGCACCCAGTCCGTTAACTATACGCTGGATTATGCCTTTGCCACCCTCGGCAGCGCCATGACCGGCGTCCTTCACCAACGCGAATGCAGCGACGGTATGAGCGAATCAACCTACGCCTGGGCGCTGGATCTGGTGGATCGCAGAAACGGCGGGCTAACCCTGCTGACCGGCTGCTGCACGGCCCTTCTGCAAGACGGATACTAGGGGCAAACTTCCCCCGCTACCGCTTCAAAAACGGCCGCCCCACCATGACTACTAACATATGTTAGTAGTCATGGTGGGCGCGCTGCAACTATTTGAAAACCCTGAAATTTTCAGAAAATCCCGGCAAAAACGCCCCTCAGGTCATAAACACGTCATAGCGTGTCGATTTTCCCGCAATGGTATGGGACGGCGCGCGGATACCCGCCATCGGCGCCGCCTTTTGCGGCCATTTCAGAACCACACGGTTGCGCGCCGCATTCAACGCCGCGCGCATCAGTTCCGCACTGTCGCTATCCACGCCGACGATCTGGCGAATCAGGCGCATTTCCTTTTTCACCAGCGCCGAATTCCCCCGCGGCGGATGCATCGGATCGACCAGCACCACCTCGGGCGACAGCCCCGCCAGCAGATCCCGTGCATCGCCCTGCAACAGGGTCATGCGCGCCGCCACCCCGGCCACCTCGCCACCGGCGGCGCGGGCGGTCTCCAACGCCTCGGCCAGCTTGGCGTGCATCACTTCGGAACGCTCGATCAAGGTCACCCGCGCCCCCAGCGAGGCCAGCAAAAACGCATCACGCCCCAGTCCGGCCGTCGCATCCACCACATCGGGCGTCTTGCCCCCCTTCATGCCGACCGCCCTGGGCAGGGCCTGCCCGCGCCCGCCGCCAAAGCGCATCCGGTGCGCAACTGCCCCGCCGGTAAAATCGATCACCAGACTGTCGGCCGGATCGCTCACCCCTCGATGATCTCTTCGGCCTGACGCAGGTCCACGCTCACCAGTTGCGAGACCCCCTGTTCCGCCATCGTCACCCCGAACAACCGGTCCATCCGCGCCATCGTCACCGCGTGGTGGGTGATGACCAGAAACCGCGTGTCCGTCTGCTGCGCCATCTCGTCCAACAGGTCGCAGAACCGCGTGACGTTGGCGTCATCCAGCGGTGCGTCCACCTCGTCCAGCACACAAATCGGGCTGGGATTGGCCAGAAACACCGCAAAAATCAGCGACAGGGCGGTCAGCGTCTGCTCCCCGCCCGACAATAGCGAAAGCGTGGACAGTTTCTTGCCCGGCGGCTGGCACATGATTTCCAGTCCGGCCTCCAGCGGGTCGTCGCTTTCCACCAGCACCAGATTGGCCGCCCCACCCCCGAACAAATGTTTGAACAGGGTGGCAAAGTTCCGGTTCACCTCGTCAAAGGCGGCCAGCAGCCGTTGGCGGCCCTCCTGATTGAGGTTGGCAATCCCGTGGCGCAGCTTTTTGATCGCCTCTTCCAGATCGGTTTTCTCGCGGCTCAACTCGTCGAATTCTTCCTGCACCTCGCGGGCGTCTTCCTCGGCCCGCAGGTTGACGGCGCCCAGGGCCTCGCGCTGGCGTTTCAGGCGGTTGACGTCGTTTTCGATCATCTCGGCGGGGGGCATGTGGTCCGGGTCGGCCTCCAGCGTTTGCAGCAATGCGTCGGGCTCCAGCTCCATTTCCTCGCGGATGCGGTCTGCGGCGGCCTCTACGCGGAAACCGGCGGCTTCGGCCAGGGCCTCGGAAGCGCGGGAGGCGCGGGCGCGCGCCTCCCGCGCTTCCGAGGCCGCACGC
>JALWQC010000271.1 GCA_027080755.1 Paracoccaceae bacterium | reverse complement strand
ATGGAGGTCTGGGCGCTGGAAGCCTACGGCGCTGCCTACACCCTGCAGGAAATGCTGACGGTCAAGTCGGACGACGTTGCAGGCCGCACCAAGGTCTACGAAAGCATCGTCAAGGGCGAGGACAACTTCGAGGCCGGCGTACCGGAATCGTTCAACGTATTGGTCAAGGAAATCCGCTCTCTCGGTATGAATATCGAGCTGCTGGATTCGGAGACGGAGTAGGGGCGTTCGCGCCCTTGCCTGAAACAACGAGATTGAGGATCATAGAATGAACCAGGAAATCACGAACCCGTTTAATCCGGTCCAGCCGATGAAGACGTTTGACGAAATCAAGATCTCTCTGGCCTCGCCCGAGCGGATCCTGTCGTGGTCGTATGGCGAAATCAAAAAGCCGGAAACCATCAACTACCGCACGTTCAAGCCCGAGCGGGACGGCCTGTTCTGCGCCCGTATCTTTGGCCCGATCAAGGATTACGAATGTCTGTGCGGCAAATACAAGCGCATGAAGTATCGCGGTGTTACCTGCGAGAAATGCGGCGTGGAGGTCACCTTGCAGAAGGTGCGCCGCGAACGTATGGGCCACATCGATCTGGCTGCGCCCGTGGCCCACATCTGGTTCCTGAAATCGCTGCCCAGCCGCATCGGCCTGATGCTGGACATGAAGCTGCGCGATCTGGAACGCATCCTGTATTTCGAACAGTATGTGGTGATGGAGCCGGGCCTGACCGACCTGAACGTCGGCCAGCTGATGACCGAGGAAGAATATCTGGACGCGCAGGACCTGTACGGGGATGACGCCTTTACCGCCGGTATCGGCGCCGAAGCCATCCGCGAAATGCTGGCCGCGATCGATCTGGATGCCGAGGCCGAGCAGCTGCGCGCCGATCTGGCCGAAGCCACCGGCGAGTTGAAGCCCAAGAAGATCATCAAGCGTCTGAAGCTGGTTGAAAACTTCCGCAAATCCGGCAACCGTCCGGAATGGATGATCCTGACCGTGATCCCCGTAATCCCGCCCGAGCTGCGCCCGCTGGTGCCGCTCGATGGTGGCCGGTTCGCGACCTCGGACCTGAACGATCTGTATCGCCGGGTTATCAACCGTAACAACCGCCTGAAACGTCTGATCGAACTGCGTGCGCCGGATATTATCATCCGCAACGAAAAGCGCATGCTGCAGGAATCCGTCGATGCGCTGTTTGACAACGGCCGCCGTGGCCGTGTGATTACAGGGGCCAACACGCGCCCGCTGAAATCGCTGTCCGACATGCTGAAGGGCAAGCAGGGCCGCTTCCGCCAGAACCTTCTGGGGAAACGGGTCGATTTCTCGGGCCGTTCGGTGATTGTGACCGGACCGGAGCTGAAGCTGCACCAGTGCGGCCTGCCCAAAAAGATGGCGCTGGAACTGTTCAAGCCGTTCATCTACAGCCGGCTGGAGGCCAAGGGCCTGTCCTCGACCGTCAAGCAGGCCAAGAAGCTGGTGGAAAAGGAACGTCCCGAAGTCTGGGATATCCTCGAAGAGGTGATCCGCGAGCATCCCGTGATGCTGAACCGCGCGCCGACCCTGCACCGTCTGGGCATTCAGGCCTTTGAACCGGTTCTGATCGAGGGCAAGGCCATCCAGCTGCACCCGCTCGTCTGTTCGGCCTTCAACGCCGACTTCGACGGGGATCAGATGGCGGTCCATGTTCCGCTCAGCCTTGAGGCGCAGTTGGAAACCCGTGTGCTGATGATGTCCACGAACAACGTTCTGTCGCCCTCCAACGGCAAGCCGATCATTGTTCCGTCGCAGGATATGATCCTCGGGCTGTACTACATCACGCTGGAACGCAAGGGCCAGAAGGGGGAAGGCATGGCGTTTTCCTCTGTGGAAGAGGTCGATCACGCGCTGGAAAACGGGCTTGTGCATCTGCACTCGCGCATCACCGCCCGGATCGAGCAGATCGACGCCGAGGGCAATTCCTATATGGAACGTGTGGAAACCACGCCCGGGCGCCTGCGTCTGGGGCAGTTGCTGCCGAAAAACCACAAGGCCCCCTTCGAGATCGTCAACAAGCTGTTGCGCAAGAAAGAGGTGGCCGAGGTTATCGACATCGTCTACCGCCACTGCGGCCAGAAGGAATCGGTGATTTTCTGCGACCAGATCATGACGCTGGGCTTTCAGGAGGCCTTCAAGGCCGGCATCTCCTTTGGCAAGGATGACATGGTTATCCCCGACAACAAGTGGGATCTGGTCAATGAAACGCGCGATCAGGCCAAGGAATTCGAACAGCAATATATGGACGGCCTGATTACCCAGGGCGAGAAATACAACAAGGTTGTCGATGCCTGGTCGAAATGTTCCGACGTTGTGGCCGACGCCATGATGGGCGAGATTTCCAAGATGCGTGTCGATGATGCGGGCGCGGAAATGGAACCCAACTCGGTTTACATGATGTCCCACTCCGGGGCGCGTGGTTCGCCGGCGCAGATGAAGCAGCTGGGCGGGATGCGCGGCCTGATGGCCAAGCCTTCGGGCGAGATCATCGAAACCCCGATTGTGTCCAACTTCAAAGAGGGCCTGACGGTTCTGGAGTACTTCAACTCTACCCACGGGGCGCGCAAGGGCCTTGCGGATACGGCGTTGAAGACCGCGAACTCGGGCTATCTGACCCGTCGTCTGGTGGATGTTGCGCAGGACTGTATCGTCAAGGAAGACGATTGCGGCACCGAGCGTTCCATCACCGCCCGCGCGGCTGTCAACGACGGCGAGATCATCTCGCCCCTGTCCGAGCGTATTCTGGGCCGCACCGCTGCCGAGGATGTGATGCACCCGAAAACCGGGGAAATCATCGTGCGTCGGGACGAACTGATGGACGAACGCGCGGCCGAGGCTGTCGAAGCGGCCGGCGTGATTTCCATGCAGATCCGCTCGCCGCTGACCTGCGAGGCCGAGGACGGCATCTGCGCCGCCTGTTACGGTCGCGATCTGGCACGCGGCACCAAGGTGAACCCGGGCGAGGCTGTCGGCATCATCGCCGCGCAGTCGATCGGCGAGCCGGGCACGCAGCTGACCATGCGGACCTTCCACATCGGCGGGATCGCGCAGGGTGGCCAGCAGTCCTTTATCGAGGCCGGTAACGAGGGCACGATTGTGTTCCGCAACGGCAACGTTATTGAAAACGCTGCCGGCGACCAGGTGGTCATGAACCGCAACATGGAACTGGTGATCACCGACGACAACGGGGTCGATCTGGCCGTGCACAAGCTGGGCTACGGCTCCATTCTGCACGTCAAGGAAGGCCAGAAGGTCAGCCGTGGCGACAAGCTGTTCGAATGGGATCCCTATGCCCTGCCGATCATTGCGGAAAAGGACGGTGTCGCGAAGTTTGTCGATCTGACGGTCGGCATGTCCGTGCGCGAGGAAACCGATGATGCAACGGGCATGACCCAGCGCATCGTGATGGACTGGCGCACGGCGCCGAAAGGCAACGACCTGAAGCCGGAGATCATCGTGATGGATCCGGCCACCGGCGAGCCTGTGCGTCTGGACAACGGCAACCCCGAGGTCCACACCATGTCCGTTGATGCCATCCTGTCTGTCGAGGACGGGCAGGAAATCAAGGCCGGTGACGTTCTGGCCCGTATACCGCGCGAAGGCGCCAAGACCAAGGACATCACCGGGGGTCTGCCCCGTGTGGCCGAATTGTTCGAGGCCCGCCGCCCCAAAGACCACGCGATCATCGCGGAAATCGACGGGATCGTGCGTTTCGGCAAGGACTACAAGAACAAGCGCCGCGTCACGATCGAACCGCTCGACGACAATCTGGAGCCGGTGGAATACATGGTGCCCAAGGGCAAGCATATTCCGGTTCAGGAAGGGGATACCATCCACAAGGGCGAATACCTGATGGACGGCAACCCCGCGCCGCATGACATCCTGCATGTTCTGGGTGTCGAGGCGCTGGCCGACTATATGATCGACGAGGTTCAGGCCGTGTATCGTTTGCAGGGCGTGAAAATCAACGACAAGCACATCGAGGTTATCGTGCGCCAGATGCTCCAGAAATGGGAAATCGCATCTTCGGGCGGGACGACCTTGCTGAAGGGCGAGCACGTTGATTACGCCGAGTTCAAGGAAGCCAACGAGGAAGCCATCGCCGCAGGGCGCGAACCGGCCACCGGCGGGCCGATCCTTCTGGGGATCACCAAGGCCAGCTTGCAGACGCGTTCGTTCATCTCGGCCGCATCGTTCCAGGAAACCACGCGCGTTCTGACCGAAGCGTCCACGCAGGGCAAGAAGGACAAGCTGATCGGGCTGAAGGAAAACGTCATCGTCGGGCGCCTGATTCCGGCCGGCACCGGCTCTGCCACCCACGAGATCAAGCGGGTTGCGGCCAAACGCGACGCGAAGGTTATCGCGGAACGGCAGGCCGAGGCGGAAAAAATGGCCATCGAGGCCCAGTTCGAGGATAGCGAGCAACCCTCGGACGAAGGTTTCGCCAACTTCGACTAGGTTCTGACCAAAAAGAAAAGCCCCGCCATCGTGCGGGGCTTTTTGTGTTTCGGAGGGCGATTCTGTATCGGGGCGATTCCGGTGCAACAGCAGGAACGGAAATGGCCGCTGGTCGGTTTTTCGCGATTGCAAGCCCTTATTATTGCGTAAAATCCGCCAATTCGGGATAAAGCGGCGGTGCAGGTAATCCCCTGTTGACATAGGGGGCGACTCCTTCTATTTATCCGGCGCTCGGGTAAGGCATCTGCCGATCCCCGATACAAGCCACAATCTGGCGGTCACGATCCGGACGCATGTCCCGATCCTCTGGAATTTCGCCGCGCCGCAACCCCAAGGGCTGCGTGGGCGGCATTTTTGGCGTTTTGCACATTCGGTGCTTGGCGCGAGTTGAAACTGGTTGAACGGGGTTTATGCCGAATGCCAACGATACAACAGCTGATCCGCAAGCCGCGTAAACCGCGGGTAAAGCGGCAGAAGTCACAGCACCTGCAGGCTTGTCCGCAGAAGCGTGGTGTATGCACACGTGTTTACACGACTACACCGAAAAAACCGAACTCGGCTATGCGTAAGGTCGCCAAAGTGCGCCTGACGAATGGTTTCGAGGTTATTTGTTATATTCCCGGTGAAAAACACAACCTTCAGGAGCACTCCGTTGTGCTTATCCGTGGCGGTCGTGTGAAAGACCTTCCGGGTGTCCGCTACCACATTCTGCGTGGTGTTCTGGATACCCAGGGTGTCAAAGATCGCCGTCAGCGTCGTTCGAAATACGGCGCCAAGCGTCCGAAATAAGGAGAGAGCAGTATGTCCAGACGTCATGCCGCCGAAAAACGCCAGGTTCTGCCGGACGCCAAATATGGCGATCGCATCCTGACGAAGTTCATGAACAACCTGACGCTCGACGGAAAGAAATCCGTCGCCGAACGTATCGGCTCCGGTGCGCTCGAGCGTGTTGCACGCA
>JALWQC010000270.1:3034-5448 GCA_027080755.1 Paracoccaceae bacterium | reverse complement strand
CGGGTGGTGAAGGGGGCGGACAAGCTGTCCGTCTATTCCTTTCACACCCACACGGCGAAACATTATTTCTGCTCGGTCTGCGGGATTTACACCCACCATCAGGCGCGGATCGACCCGGGCAAATACGGCGTCAACACCGGCTGTCTGGAGGGACTGCCCCCCGAGGCACTGGAAAATGTCCTGTTGTCGGACGGAATAAACCACCCGCTGGACGCAAAAACCTGAACGGGCGCTTTACAATACCCCCCGAACAGCTATTTTCCACCTGCCTGCCCGCTTGGTGAAATTGGTAGACACAAGGGACTTAAAATCCCTCGGCCGTATGGCCTTGCCGGTTCAAGTCCGGCAGCGGGCACCATAGTTTTGACTATTTCAAACCGGACAATCTCAGGACAGAGCGATGAAAACAGATACTGCAGATAAAACCATCATAGCCTTGTCGCTGTTTATCATGGCCTGCATTCCCTTTTTCGCGATTTACAACAACTGGTGGAATCTGGGCCTGTTCTGGGATCTGGATATTTACCAGCGCGCGGCGCGGGACGGGCTGAACGGTCTGGACCCCTACCGCGAGGTGGACGGCATGGCCTTTGTCTACCACCCGCTGTTTCTGCACCTGTTTTCCGCAATAGATTCCCTCATTTCCCTACAAGGCGTTCTGGCCCTCGGCTATATCCTGACGCTGGGCTGGTTTTTCTTGGAAATCCGGAAGTTTCTTATAAACACACTTGCTGCGGAATATAGCGCCGTTTCCTCACTTTCCATGCCGGTCATGGTTTCGATGGCTATTTCCAGCCTAGGAGTCACAACCATCGCTACCGGCAATATGACCACCTATTTCCATATCGCGCTGTTTGCCTTTTTGCTGCGCACCCTGCGCCAGAAGGACCGGTTTACGACAGTCGGGACAATGGTCCTGATCGGGATATTCACAGCGGTAAAGCCCTACTTCCTTGCCTATATCCTGCTGGCCCTGCTGGACAAGGATTCCCCGCGCGACAAGGCCCTGCGGATGGCCGTGGCCACGCTGGTTTTTGTAGGGATCTGGGCCTCGGGCCTGTGGATGTACCCCGAGGAAATGCAACGCTTTCTGCACAATATTGCCGGCCTTCAATCCAGCACCCGCGTTGACATCGGCATCGGCTTTTACCGCATCGCCTACGAACTGGGGCTATCGAAACTGCCGGCCCTTGCCGTGCATCTGGCGGTATCCGCGGCGCTGCTTCTCTGGGTCTGGAGGGGGGTTAAAAATATGCGGCAAGCCCCCGAAGCACAGGGTTTCGCGCTGGCGTTGTCCTACTTTGCACTGACACTGGTCAACCCGCGGATCAAGGAATACGACCTTTGGCCCGCGCTGATGTTCATCTTTATCTTCTGGAACGCCTATTCCCCCAAAGCCAAACAGGTTTTCCTGATATTTTCCGTACTGTTTTCCATCCCGATCCTGATCTTGATCGTGACCCTTTTTATGGGCATTCCCCCGGGATACGATCCACTGCACGGCTGACCCTACATTCCCACCAGTTTCGCCAGAAGTTCCGCGATGTTCTTGACCTCGAATTTCGCCAGAAGGCGGGCGCGGTAGTCCTCGACTGTGCGGGGGGAAATGGACAGGCTGCGGGCGATTTCCTTGCTGGTCTGGCCGCGACGCAGCAGCATAACAACCTGGCGTTCCCGTGGTGTCAGGCTGATGATCTGGCGGGTTTCGGAAATGTCGGCGAAGCTCAGGACGGTGCGGCCCAGCGGATTTTCCGGGGTCAGGGTGTGGGCGCGGAACCGGCACCAGAAGGCGCTTCCGTCGCGGTGCAGCATAATGCGTTCGTCCGTATAGCTGCCGGTTTCCTGCAAGGGGGCCAGCCCGACGTCGCGGATCTGGTCGAATTCCTGCGCCGTGGCATACAGCATGCGAAAGGAGCGGCCCTCCAGTTCCTCGCGCGTGTAGCCGAACATCCGGCAAAACATACGGTTACACGTCTTGATAATCCGGTTTTCCGTCAGCACAAGGCCGATCGGCGCATGTTCGAAAGCCAGCAGGGAAAACGTGTCGGGATTTTGCATTTCGGGGCCTTTTCTCACCGTATTTCTACTGTATTGCGTGCAGGACGGGGCTGCACCGATACTATCGGCCTTGACGCAGAAAGTGGCAAGCACCGGATCGGGAGAATATTTTATGACAGCGGAAGCGGCCAAAACAGCGGAATTTCTGGCTCGGATCGAAGCGCGGCGCGATGATCTGGTGGCGCTGACGCAGGATCTGATCCGTATCCCGACACTCAACCCCCCCGGCGAAAACTATTTCGACATTTGCGAATATCTGGCCGCCCGTCTGAAGGGGCACGGCTTTGCCATTGAAATGGTGCGCGCCTATGGCACCCCGGGGGACAGCGACAAATATCCGCGCTGGAACGTGGTCG
>JALWQC010000270.1:0-3024 GCA_027080755.1 Paracoccaceae bacterium | reverse complement strand
ATACGGGGCAATGCGTGCATTTCAATTCCCACATCGACGTGGTGGAGGTCGGGCAAGGCTGGACCTTCGACCCCTTTGCCGCCACGCTGGCAGACGGGAAAATCTACGGGCGCGGGGCCTGCGATATGAAGGGGGGGCTGGCCACATCCATCATCGCGGCCGAGGCGTTTATCGAAACATGGCCCGACTACGCCGGCGCGATTGAAATTTCCGGCACCGCGGACGAGGAAACCGGCGGGTTCGGCGGTGTTGCCTATCTGGCGGAAAAGGGGTTTTTCACACCCGAGCGCGTGCAACATGTTATCATTCCCGAGCCGCTCAACAAGGATCGTATCTGTCTGGGGCATCGCGGTGTCTGGTGGGCAGAGATCGAAACGCACGGGCGGATTGCCCATGGCTCCATGCCGTTTCTGGGCGATTGCGCCGTGCGTCACATGGGCGCCGTCATGCACGAGATGGAAGAAACCCTGTTCCCCGCACTGGCGCAAAAACGCACGGAAATGCCGGTGGTGCCCGAAGGGGCAAAGCAATCCACGCTGAACATCAATTCCATCCACGGCGGCGAACCGGTGCAGGAGAACGGCTTTGACGGCCTGCCCGCCCCTTGTGTGCCCGACAGCTGCAAGATGGTCATCGACCGCCGTTTCCTGATGGAAGAGGACTTGCAAGAGGTCAAAAACGAGATGCTGGCCATTCTGGAAAAGGTAAAGGCCGAGCGCGCGAACTTCCGCTATGACATCAGCGACCTGCACGAGGTCCGCCCCACCATGACCGAACGCGACGCGCCCGTTGTCACCACCGTGACCCGCGCCATTGAACAGGTGATGGACAAGGCACCGGAATATGTGGTGTCGCCCGGGACCTACGACCAGAAACACATCGACCGGATCGGCAAGATGCACAACTGCATTGCCTACGGGCCGGGGATTCTGGACCTTGCACACCAGCCCGATGAATATATTGCGGTGCAAGATATGATAGACTCTGCCAAAGTTATGGGGTTAGCATTGGCAGCGTTACTAACCAATCAGGACGCATAAGCGCCCGGTAGCCCCGTTCAACACTGGAGGGAAAACATGAAGAAATCCTTAATGCTCGCAATGGCCAGCGCCTTTGCCATCACGGCAGGCATGGCCCAGGCCGCCAAAACCGATTTGACAATGGGGATGCAGCTTGAACCGCCGCATCTGGACCCGACCGCCGGTGCCGCCGGCGCGATTGACGAGGTAACCTACGCCAATATCTTCGAGGGGCTGACCCGCTTTGCCTCGGACGGCTCCATCGTGCCGGGGCTGGCCGAAAGCTGGGACATTTCCGAAGACGGCCTGACCTATACCTTCCATCTGCATTCCGGCGTAAAATTCCACGACGGCACCACGATGGACGCCGAGGATGTGAAATTCTCGCTGGATCGCGCGCGGGCCGATGATTCGACCAACGCACAAAAGGCGCTGTTTGCCGATATTGCCTCTGTGGATGTGGTGGATCCGATGACTGTCAAGGTCACGCTGTCCAAGCCCAACGGCAGTTTCGTGTTCAACATGGCCTGGGGCGATGCGGCGATTGTTGCCCCCGAATCCATTGAAAACGACAAGACAAACCCCATCGGCACCGGCCCGTTCGTCTTTGCCAACTGGGTGCAGGGCGACCGGATCGAGCTGACGAAAAACGCCGATTACTGGGGCGCGCCGGCCAAGCTGGACAAGGTGACGTTCAAGTTTATCTCGGACCCCACCGCCGCCTTTGCCGCCATGATGGCCGAGGATGTGGACGCGTTTTCCGTCTTCCCCGCCCCCGAAAACCTGCCCCAGTTCGAGGCAGATCCCCGCTTCAAGGTCATCATCGGCTCTACCGAGGGGGAAACCATCCTGTCCACCAACAACAAGATGCCGCCCTTTGACAACGTCAAGGTCCGCGAGGCGCTGGCCCATGCCATCAACCGTCAGGAAATCATCGACGGCGCGATGTTCGGCTATGGCACTCCGATCGGCACCCATTTCGCGCCGCATAATCCGGCCTATGTCGATCTGACCGGCCTGTCGGCCTATGATCCCGAGCTGTCGAAAAAGCTTCTGGCCGAGGCCGGTTTCCCCGACGGCTTTACCACCACGCTGAAACTGCCGCCCCCCTCTTACGCCCGCCGCGGTGGCGAGATCATCGCCGCGCAGCTGCGCGAGGTCGGCATCAACGTAGAGATTTCCAATCTCGAATGGGCGCAGTGGCTGGAACAGGTGTTCAAGGGCAAGGATTACGGCCTGACCATCGTTTCGCACACGGAACCGATGGACATCGGCATCTATGCCCGCCCGGATTACTATTTCCAGTATGACAACCCGGAATTCCAGGCGCTGATGGACCAGCTGAACCTTGCAACCGACCCGACCAAACGGGCCGCGATTCTGGGGGCCGCGCAGGCGATCATCTCCGAGGATTACGTCAACGGCTATCTGTTCCAGCTGGCCAAGACCGGTGTTGCCAACGCCAAGGTCATGGGGCTGTGGGCCAATGCGCCGACGCAGGCCAACGACCTGACCGCGGTCTACTGGGCCGACTAGAACCACCGGCAGGGGCGGGTTCGCCTGCCCCTGCCATCCTGTTTTTCCTTACAGTCCGGTTGCCATGCTCCGCTTCGCCCTGAAACGCCTGTTATCCCTTGGCCTGACGCTCGTTGCGGCCTCGATCGTGATATTTGTCGCAATCGAGATCGTGCCCGGCGATCCGGCCAGCTACATGCTGGGGATCAATGCGCAACCCGATACGGTGGCCGCCCTGCGGGACGAGCTGGGCCTGAACGCCAGCGCTTGGTCGCGCTATTTCACCTGGATCACCGGCATGTTGCACGGGGATTTCGGGACCTCCTACACCTATCGCACGCCGGTTGCCGAGATGATCGGGGAACGGGCGTGGATATCCTTGCCGCTGGCGATTTACGCGCTGTTGCTGTCCACACTGATCGCCTTTCCGGCCGGCATTATCGCCGCCTCCAGACGCGGCACGGCCACCGATGCGGGAATCATGGGGGCC
>JALWQC010000269.1 GCA_027080755.1 Paracoccaceae bacterium | reverse complement strand
GGGATGTCGCTGACGTTTGTTGCCCTCGGGGTCGGGGTCGCCACGCTGGGGGCCTCGGTCGGGCTGGATGCGGATCGGGTGGCAACCATCGGGGCCTGGGCGATGCTGGTTTTCGGCCTGATCCTGCTGGTGCCACGGCTGAACGCCGGGTTTTCCACCGCCACCGCCGGCATGTCCGCCAGCGCCGACGCCAGAGTCGGCACGCTGGACCAGTCGCGCCTGCGCGGACAGTTCATCGGCGGCGCGCTTCTGGGTGTCGTCTGGAGCCCCTGCGTAGGCCCCACCCTCGGCGGCGCCATCGCGCTGGCCTATCAGGGGGAAAACCTGCTGCGGGCCACGGGGATCATGGCCGCCTTTGCCCTCGGCATTTCCACCATCATCCTGTTGCTGGGCTATGGCGCCGGCAACGCCATCCGCAAACGCCGCGACCTGATGCGCAAAATCGCGGATAAATCCAAACCGGTCATGGGGGGTGTTTTTATCCTCGTGGCCGTTCTGATCCTGACCCATACCACCAACCGCATAGAGGGCTGGATGCTGGACCATATGCCCGCCTGGCTACAGGATTTCACCGTTTCAATATAGGAGCCACCCCATGAACCGACGTCACTTTCTGATAACCTCCGCCGCGCTTGCGGCCCTGCCCGCCGCCTCTTTCGCCCAGATGGCCCCCGAGGGCTGGCTGGACTATGAACCCGGCCTGATCGAAAAACTTCTGGGCGAGGGCAAAACCGTCTTCGTCGATTATTCCGCCAGTTGGTGTTCCACCTGCAAGGCACAGGAACGGGTCATCACCGAAATCCGCGCCGAAACCGACAAATACGAAAGCATGGTTTTCGTGCGCGTGGACTGGGACGAATACGGCCGCGCCAAAGTCACCACCAGCCGCAAAATCCCCCGCCGCTCGACCCTGCTGGTGCTGAAAGGCGATCAGGAACTGGGCCGGATCGTCGCCGGAACCTCGCGCGCCGACATTCAGGCGCTGATGGACAAGGGGGTTTAGGACGTAGACCTATACCCCCCTAGAAATCCAGATTTTCCACACTCAGTGCGTTTTCCTGGATGAATTCACGGCGGGGCTCTACCACGTCGCCCATCAGTTTGGTGAAAATCTCGTCGGCGTCGGCGGTCTGGTCGATTTTTACCTGCAGCAGGGTGCGGGCCTCGGGGTCGAGGGTGGTTTCCCACAGCTGCCCCGGGTTCATCTCGCCCAGTCCTTTGTAGCGCTGCAGGGACAGCCCGCGCTCGCCTTCCTTGAACACGGCGTCCAGCAGGTTTGACGGGGCGTTTATCAGCACGTCGCGTTCCTTGCGCACCAGATGGGCGGGGGTGGAATAGACCTCTTGCAGCGAAGCGGTCAGGCCGGCCAGCTTGCGCGCCTCGGCCGAGCGGAACACCTGCCCGTCGATCACGCGCACCTCTTCCACGCCGCGCAGCATCCGCGACAGACGCAGGCCGCCGTCATCCGTCGGACGCCCCTGCCAGCCCTTTTCGTATTCCGTGGATACCTGATCCAGCCGCGCGGCAACCATGTCGGCCGTGCCCCGGGGATCCTTTTCCAGCATGCCGGGCACCATCGCGCCGGCAATCGCCATCTGTTCCAGAATGAAGCGCGAATAATTGGTCGGGAAGGCGTTCAGGATGGTGCGGGCCTGACGGGCCTCTTCCACGACACGGCGCAGGTCGGCGCCGGCGATTTCCGAGCCGTCGCCCAGCCGCAGAACCGTATCCACCAGCCCCTGTTCGATCAGGTAATCCTCCAGCGCCATCTGGTCCTTCAGATAGACCTCGGACTTGCCGCGCGACACCTTGTAAAGCGGCGGCTGCGCGATATAGAGATACCCGCCTTCGATCAGCTCCGGCATCTGGCGGAAGAAGAACGTCAGCAGAAGCGTGCGGATATGGGCGCCGTCCACGTCGGCATCGGTCATGATGATGACCTTGTGATAGCGCAGCTTTTCGATGTTGAATTCGTCGCGCCCGATCCCCGTGCCAAGCGCCGTAATCAGCGTGCCGATTTCCTGCGAGTTCAGCATCCGGTCAAACCGCGCCCGTTCCACATTCAGGATCTTCCCTTTCAGCGGCAGCACCGCCTGATTGTGACGCGAGCGCCCCTGCTTGGCAGACCCGCCGGCAGAGTCGCCCTCCACCAGGAACAGTTCGGATTTGGACGGGTCCTTTTCCTGACAATCCGCCAGTTTCCCGGGCAGGCTGGCGATATCCATCACCGATTTGCGCCGCGTCAGCTCGCGCGCCTTGCGGGCGGCATCGCGGGCCATTGCGGCCTCGACAATCTTGGAGACGATAACCTTGGCCTCTGCGGGGTGTTCCTCGAACCACTCGGCCAGTTTTTCGTTCATCAGGCTTTCAACGGCGGGGCGCACCTCCGACGAAACCAGCTTGTCCTTGGTCTGGCTGGAAAACTTCGGATCCGGCACCTTCACGGACAGAACAGCCGTCAGCCCCTCGCGCGCGTCATCGCCGGTAAAGGTGATCTTTTCCTTCTTCGCAATCCCGCTGGAGGCCGCATAATTGTTGATCGTGCGCGTCAAGGCCCCGCGGAAACCGGCTAGATGGGTGCCGCCGTCGCGCTGGGGGATATTGTTGGTAAAGGGCAGGACGTTTTCGTGGTAGCTGTCGTTCCACCACATCGCCACCTCTACCGTGATGTCGTTGCTTTCGCCCAGAATATAGATCGGGTCGGCAAAGGCCGGCTCTTTCGAGCGGTCCAGATAGCGCACGAATTCCTGCACGCCGCCTTCATACAGCATCTCGGTTTCCAGCACCTCGGCCGGGCGTTCGTCCCGCAATGTGATGCGCACGCCGGAATTCAGAAACGCCAGTTCCCGCAAGCGGTGTTCCAGCGTGGCGAATTTGTAGTCGCGGTTGGAAAATGTGTCGGTAGAGGCCAGAAACCGCACCTCGGTTCCGGTGCGGTCCGTGTCGCCCACGACCTTCAGGTGTTCCACCGTGTCGCCATGTTCAAAACGCGCGACATGTTCCTTGCCGTCACGCCAGATCCGCAGCTCCAGCCAGTCGGACAGCGCATTCACAACCGAGACCCCCACCCCGTGCAGGCCGCCGGAAACCTTGTAGGAATTGCTGTCGAATTTTCCGCCCGCGTGCAGCTGGGTCATGATGACCTCGGCGGCGGAAACGCCCTCTTCCTCATGGATGCCTACGGGAATACCGCGGCCGTTGTCGCTGACCGAAACGCTTTCGTCGGCGTGGATAATTACCGTCACCGTGTCCGCGTGGCCGGCCAGGGCCTCGTCAATGCCGTTATCGACGACCTCATACACCATATGGTGTAGGCCGGATCCGTCATCCGTGTCCCCGATATACATGCCGGGCCGCTTGCGAACAGCTTCCAACCCTTTGAGAACTTTGATAGAATCGGCGCCGTATTCTTCCGGCTTCTGGTCGGTATCGGACATTGGTGCATTTCCCCTTGGTGTGGCAGATATAGTAGCCGCTTTTGTCAGGAATTACACGCTTTTTTTCGCATCCGGCCCTATGGCAAAGTGGTTTTCCACCGTCCCGCAGGGATAGGCGCGCGAACCGAGCAAACGCCAGTGTTCCACCCCCGAGGCCCCCTCGGGAAACAGCCGGATTCCGCCCCCCAGAAGGATCGGCAGGGTAAAGAGATGCACCTCGTCAATCGCCCCCCGCGCCAGAAACTGGTTAATGACATGGCCGCCATCGACATAGGCATTCGGGAATTCCGCCTGCACCGCTGCCAGATCCTCCGAGGCCCGCATCCCCGCCGGAACCCCGCGCGGCAGGGGGCGGTGGGTGATGATCATTGCCGGCAATTCCGGCGGATAGGGCCAGCCGTGTGCCTCGTAAAAGGCATCAAAGGTCGTGCGCCCCATCACGATCCCGTCCACACCGGCGATAAAGGCGTCATAGCCGAAATCGCTGTCGGTAAACCCCTCCATATGCTCCAGGGTTCCGTCCGGCCCGGCGATATAGCCGTCGATGCTCTGGGCGATGAAAACCTTCATATCCGGATGTCCCCGATGTCTACGTCTGTGGTGTCCTCGCCCTTGACGAAGCCCTTGCCCAGCGCCTCTATCGTCAGGCGCAGCAAGGCTTTTTCGGTGCCCGGGCGCATCGGCCCCTCTATCAGGACGGCCCCGGCGACGGCCTTTCCGGCGTTGTCATACCAGCGATAGACCAGCAGCGAATCCTGATAGGATTCCAGCCGGACCAGCCCGCCGTCCAGGCATTCGTCCAGCCCGTAGGTCACCTTTTCCACCGCGACGATCTGGTCGGGCGTTTCCTTCAGAAACCGCCAGTTGCCGCCGCACTGCAGACTGGGATAGTCCACCTCGGCCGCGCCGGGGGACAGGCGCAATTCCATCGGCCATTCCTGCGCGTCGATCTGTATGCCGATCCCGTGCCAGACCCCGGGAAAGCGCGTGGAAAAGGCTTCGCCGGCCCAGAGCGGGGTGGCCAGAAGGGTTAACAATATCCAGAGGGTTTTCATAAATTTCTCCATATCACGCTTCCGGCAGGACCAGTGTCCCGTCCTCCTGCAATGGCCAGAAGGGGTTATGGGCCACCTCCCAGACATGGCCGTCGGGATCGCTGTAATAGCCCGAGTAGCCGCCCCAGAACACCTTTTCCGGCGCCTTCAGCCCCGTCGCCCCGCATTCCAGCGCTGCGGCATAGGCGGCATCCACCCCGGCCTCGTCGGCAAAGTTCTGCGCCAGCGTCATCGCACCGGTGCCAAGGGCCGCATCCGGCCGCCCCTGATCCCTGGCCAGCGCATCCAGCGGAAACAGGCCCAGCGCCTGCCCGTGCAACTGGAAAAAGGCAATCCCGTCCCCCGCCGGCTGACGTTCCTGCCAGCCCAGCGCGGCATAGAATTCCCGCGCCGCGGCCAGATCCGCAACCCCCAGGGTTATCAGCGTTATGCGTTGCGGTGTCATTCGCGCACCTCCAGTTTCGACAGGCCGCCGGATTCCGAGACCTCTACATTCATCGCCCGCCCGCCCAGCGATTCAAACAGCTCCGGCCCCGTGCCGGTCATCCAGGCCTGCGCCCCCAACGCGCAGATTTCATCGAACAGGGCCGCGCGGCGATCCGCATCCAGATGCGCGGCCACCTCGTCCAGCAGCAAAATCGGCGGCGCGCCGAAATCATCCCGCAAGGCCCGCGCCGATGCAAGGATCAACGACACCAGCAGCGCCTTTTGTTCCCCGGTAGAGCAGTTTTTCGCCGCAATTCCCTTGGCCGCATAGGTCGCGTGCAGATCGGCGCGGTGCGGGCCGACCAGCGTGCGCCCCGCCGCCATATCGCGCGACCGCCCCGCCGCCAGCGCCGCCGCCAGCGTTTCCGCGCTGTGTTCCACCGGCAGCTCATCGCCCGAGACCAGCGCCAGATCCGCGGCCGGAAAGGCCGTCGCCGCCCCCTGCTGTGCCGCCTGCAGACGGGCCAGAAC
>JALWQC010000268.1 GCA_027080755.1 Paracoccaceae bacterium | reverse complement strand
TAACCTACAACATTGGCTGGATATTGGTGCGGGCGCGGGGTTTCCCGGGTTGGTTATTGCGGCGATTGCGGCCGAAAAATCCCCTGAAATGCGCGTAACACTGGTGGAAAGCGATCAGCGAAAATCGGTCTTTCTGCGGACTGTTGCCAGGGAGATGGGCGTAAACGTTGACGTTATAACCAACAGAATAGAGGCGATTCCCCCCCTGAACGCCGATGTTTTATCGGCCCGCGCCCTCGCATCCTTGTCGGACTTGCTGGAATTTGCAGAAAAACACCGAAAACCGGACGGGATTTGTTTGTTCCCCAAAGGGGCCAATGTCGATTCGGAATTGACCCGGGCGGCAAAAACTTGGCATATTTCTTATGAAACACTTCCAAGCACAACCGACTCGAATGCGGTTGTGCTCCGAATCGGAGAATTCCATCGTGTCTGACGCAGCACTATCAGGCGGTCAACCGCAAATAATTGCCGTTGCCAATCAAAAGGGCGGGGTTGGCAAGACGACGACGGCCATTAACCTTGGCACGGCGCTGGCTGCGGTCGGGCGGAAGGTTCTGCTTGTCGATCTTGACGCGCAGGGGAATGCTTCGACGGGGCTGGGGATTTCGCCCGATATGCGCGAAACAACGACCTACGATTTGCTGACGGGCGAGGCCACGGTCACCGAAGTTGCGCAGAAAACGGTTATTCCGGGCCTGTTTGTGGCGCCCTCCACCAGCGATCTTAGCTCGGCCGATGTGGATATGGTTGATGATTCCCAGCGGGTGTTAAGGATGCGGCAGGCTTTGACCTCGCCCGAGGCGCAGGTCTTTGACTATGTTCTTATCGACTGCCCGCCTTCGCTGAACCTGCTGACGGTCAACGCTATGGTGGCCGCGGATTCGGTTTTGGTGCCATTGCAATGCGAGTTTTTCGCCCTTGAGGGGCTATCGCAGTTGATGTTGACGATCCGCGAGGTGAAACAGTCCCTGAACCGGAAACTGAAGATCCAGGGCATCGTGTTAACCATGTATGACCGCCGAAACAATCTTTCCGCGCAGGTAGAAGAAGACGTCCGCCAGAATCTGGGCGATCTGGTTTACGAAACCATAATTCCCCGCAATATCCGGTTGAGCGAGGCGCCGTCCCACTCCATTCCGGCCCTGATTTATGATCATAAAAGCACGGGCAGTATCGCCTATCAAAAGCTGGCAGCAGAGTTGCTGGAACGTCTGCACGATACGCTTGCAGCATAACCTAACAGATTGAAAACACAGTAAAATGGCAAAAAAACCTGAACGAAAAAACCTTGGCCGCGGGCTGTCGGCTCTGCTGGCGGATGTCAATCTGGACGAAGGGGTCAGCCCTGCCAGCAACGTCGGCGCGCCGGATTCCGAGGTGCCGATTGAAAAGGTGCATGCCAACCCAGACCAGCCGCGCCGCACCTTTGTAGAGGGGGACCTGGCGGATCTGACGGCCTCGATCTCGGAAAAAGGGGTTATCCAGCCGCTTATCGTCCGGCCCGATCCGGCGCATCCGGGGGAATACCAGATTGTCGCCGGCGAGCGGCGTTGGCGGGCGGCGCAGCGGGCGCAGTTGCATAAAATTCCGGTTCTGGTGCGCGATCTTAGCGACACCGAAGTGTTGGAGCTGGCGATTATCGAAAACATCCAGCGCGCCGATCTGAATGCGGTGGAAGAGGCGATGGGATACCGTCAGCTGATGGACCGTTTCGGTCATACGCAGGAAAAACTGGCCGAGGCTTTGGGGAAAAGCCGCAGCCATATTGCCAACCTTTTGCGGCTTTTGAACCTGCCGGACGGCGTGTTGGACATGCTGCGCGAGGGGAAAATATCTGCCGGTCATGCGCGGGCGCTGGTTCCGGCTGAAAATCCGCTGGCACTGGCGCAGGAGGTCGTAAAAAAAGGGCTTTCCGTGCGCCAGACAGAGGCTTTGGCCAAGGCTGAAAAAGGGCCGGTTAAAAAGCGGGTCCTGAAGCCGGCGAAGGACGCGGACACCAAGGCGATAGAGGGGGATCTCTCCGCGCATCTCGGGGTTAAGGTGACGATTGACCACAAGCCGGACGGCAGCGGGGAAATGCGCGTGAAGTATACCGATCTGGAGCAGCTGGACGGCCTTTGCCGGTTGCTGTCACAGTAGTTCCCGCAGGATCGCGTTCAGCAGCGGCCGCCCTTTGTGCGTTGTGCGCAGGCGGCCGTTTTCCTGTTTGACAAACCCGTCGGATTCCAGCCTTTGAATTGTGGTTAACGGTATCGGCTGGCCGTTAAGGTTTTCAAACCGGCGCAGGTCGCTGCCTTCGTTCAGCCGCAGGGACATCATCAGGTATTCGGCGGCCTGTTCCTGTTGCGAAACCGGTTCTGAAATTGCGCGACCCCAGCCGGATTTTTCTGTTTCCAGCAGCCATTTTTCCGGCGCACGATAGGCCTCGGTTGCCTGTTTGCTTCCGTTTACAGTAATGCGCCCGTGTGCCCCCGGGCCGATCCCGACGTAATCGCCATAGCGCCAGTAAATCAGATTGTGGCGGCTTTCGGCACCCAGTCGCGCATGGTTGGAGGTTTCATAGGCCCGCATCCCGTGGTTTTCGCAAATATCATGTGTTTTCAAATACATATCCGCCGCGTCGTCGTCTTTTGGCAGGTCGCGCAGCTTGCCTTTGGCGTATAGGTCTCCGAAGCGGGTGCCGGATTCTATGGTCAGTTGATACAGGGACAGGTGGTCCACGGCCATGTCCAGCGCCTGTTTCAATTCCTGTTCCCAACCGGCGAGGGTTTGCCCCTGACGGGCGTAGATCAGATCAAAGCTGACGCGCTTGAACTGTTTGCGGGCGATGTCAAAGGCGGCGCGGGCCTCGGTAGCAGTGTGCATGCGGCCAAGGCGGCGCAGGTCTGTGTCGTTCAGGGCCTGTATTCCCATTGAAACACGGTTAACGCCGGCGTCGGAGTAGGCGGCAAAGCGGCCGGATTCAACCGAGGTGGGGTTTGCCTCCAGCGAGATTTCGGCCCCCGGTTTCAGCCCCCAGTTCTTGTCGATCTCTGCAATAATTGCGGCGACGGTTTCGGGGGGCATCAGGCTGGGCGTGCCACCGCCGAAAAACACCGTATCGACGCGCCGGTCGGGAATTTCGGCGGCGGATCGGCGGATATCGGACAATATCGCCGCGCGCCAGCGGGTCTGGTCTATTTCACGTGAAACATGGCTGTTGAAGTCGCAGTAAGGGCATTTGTGCAGGCAAAACGGCCAGTGGATATAGACGCCAAAGCCGGCATTTTGCCAATCGTTCATCCCTTGAAGGCCGTGACTTCGAT
The DNA here is from genome assembly GCA_027080755.1 of Paracoccaceae bacterium. Lineage (GTDB taxonomy): Bacteria > Pseudomonadota > Alphaproteobacteria > Rhodobacterales > Rhodobacteraceae > NORP23. Next base: position 2,144 of record JALWQC010000268.1, on the reverse strand, counting down.
TTCAATCAACATTTCGGGCTTGATTAACCCTGCAATAACCATAGTGGCCGCCGGCCGGATTTCCCCCATAGCCGCCCCGAGGGCCGGCACCACGCTATCGACCAGCGCGGCGTCGGTTACGGTGTATTGCACGCGCACGATGTCGGACATTTCGAACCCGGCCTCGTCCAGAACGGCACGGATGGTGGCAAAACAGTTCTCTGCCTGCGCCGCGATCCCCTCGGGCATGGTCATTGTGGTATAATCATACCCTGTCACGCCGGAAACGAAGCACCAGCCGCCTTTGACCACCGCGCGGGAATAGCCGAAGGTTTTTTCAAACGGCGAGCCGGTGGATATGCGCCGTGTCATTCAAAGCACCCGTTAACCAGTTTGTTGAAGGCGTCGGCGCGGTGGCTGATCTTGTTCTTTTCCCAACGGTCCATTTCCCCGAAGGTGATGTCGTATCCGTCCGGCTGGAACATGGGGTCATAGCCGTGGCCTTCCTCGCCGCGCATCGGCCAGACGCATTGGCCCTCTATCTTGCCTTCGAAAACCTCGTCATGTCCGTCTGGCCATGCCAGCACAAGGGTGGAGCGGAAGCGGGCCGTGCGCGGAAAGGGGGCGTTTTTGGCCTCTAGCGCATCCCAGACCTTGCGCATCGCCATGGGAAAATCGCGCCCGTTCGGGGTTTCGGCCCAGTCGGCGGTGTAAACACCGGGGGCGCCGTCCAGGGCGTCCACTTCGATGCCGCTGTCATCGGCCAGGGCGGGCAGGCCGGTGGCTTGTGCGGCGGCGTGGGCCTTTATGCGGGCGTTGCCGACGAAATTGTCCTCGGTTTCCTCAGGCTCGCCCAGTCCCATTTCAGCGTTGGACGTGATCGCAATCCCGTAGGGTTCCAGCAGGCGGGCGATTTCCTCCAGCTTGCCGGTGTTGTGGGTTGCGACCAGCAGTTTTGGCTCCGTGAACTTACGCATTGGCCACGGCATCATTCTGGGCGATGACCAGTTCGGCCACGCCTTTTTCCGCCAGATCCATAAGCTGGTTGAATTCCGCACGGCTGAAGGTTGCCCCCTCGGCCGAGCCTTGCAGCTCTACCAGTCCGCCGGATCCGGTCATCACGAAGTTCGCGTCGGTGCCTGCGTCGCTGTCCTCGATATAATCAAGGTCCAGAACCGGCTGGCCGGCGTAGATGCCACAGGAAATTGCGGCGATATTGTCGGTCAGCGGGTCGGATTTCACATCCCCCGCCTGCATCAGCTTGTTCACGGCCAGCCGCAGCGCCACCCAGCCACCGGTGATAGAGGCACAGCGTGTCCCGCCGTCGGCCTGAATTACGTCGCAATCCACGGTGATCTGGCGTTCGCCCAGCGCCACACGGTCAACACCGGCCCGCAAGGAACGCCCGATCAGCCGCTGGATTTCCTGCGTGCGGCCGGATTGTTTACCCGCCGTCGCCTCGCGCCGCATCCGCGATCCGGTGGAGCGGGGCAGCATGCCGTATTCCGCCGTTACCCAGCCAAGGCCGGTATTGCGTAGAAACGGCGGCACCCGGTTTTCCAGCGAGGCGGTGCATAAAACATGCGTGTCGCCCATTTTGATCAGGCACGACCCTTCGGCGTGTTTGGTGACGTTGGTTTCGATAACGATGTCGCGCATCGCGTCTGTGGCTCTGCCGGAAGGGCGCATGGTATTCTCCTGGTTTGGTTTAATGCGTCATAGCCAATACAACGCCTTGCGTCTATCCTTGGCGTTGACGCTGCGGGGGAGGATCCCTATTTTTTGGTAAAACGAGGCAAAAATGAACACATCCCCGCCAATTTCCGACCTGTCCGAGCGCAGCCGCGAGGTTTTCCGGCAAGTGGTGGAATCCTATCTGGAAACCGGTGCGCCTGTGGGCTCGCGGACGCTGACACGTTCGTTAACCGAAAAAATATCGGCGGCAACCGTGCGCAATGTCATGCAGGATCTGGAGCTGCTGGGCCTGCTGGATTCCCCGCATACCTCTGCCGGTCGTGTCCCGACCCAGCAGGGCCTGCGTCTGTTTGTGGATGGTCTGCTGGAGGTCGGGACAGTATCCGCAAGCGAGCGGGCCGAGATCGAACAGTCGCTGGACACCAACAACCCCGATATCGGCGGACTGCTGGACAAGGCCGGTTCCATGC
>JALWQC010000267.1 GCA_027080755.1 Paracoccaceae bacterium | reverse complement strand
CTGCCATTCGGGGCCGTGCGGGTAGACCAGCAGCGATTTCAGCAGTTGCGCCGAAAAGTCCTCGGACGCTTCGCGCGGCAGCAGCGAGGGCAGGTTGTCGATCGCTGTCAGCTCCAGTTCCTCGCGGATGCCGTTCGGGCCGAGCGACAGGAACGGCGCGTCCCAGCCCGTCGGGGCGTCATAGACCGGCAAGGGGTTGAAATCGCTGAAAGGATCGCAGGACACATCCGAGATCATCTGCAGATAGTTCAGCGGGTTTTCGATGTCTTCGGGGCGCAGCAGCATCATGCCGGGGCCGGTCATCAGCACGCAATTGACCAGCAGGTCATGCGCCATCAGATCGCTAAGCTTCAGGTCGCGCGTTTCCTCTATGTCCCATTCCGAGACCTCGAATCCGGCCAGTTTCAACGCCTCTACCGCGCCGGTACCGGAACGCCCCTTGGCGCCGATCACAACCGCACGACGCGGTTTTATGCAGTCTTGCGAAAGGCTTGTCAGGATATCTTCAACCTCTGTGCGCGAGTCAAAGCTGGATACGCCGCCCTCGGGGCCGTCCACGCCGTTCCAGCGTGCCAGCAAACGCCACGCCGCCAAAGCCGCGCCCATCCAGCCGGCCCAATAGCCGAAGGCCGCCGTGCGCCGCCCGTCGATGGTCAGATATTCCAGATCATACAGCACCCCGCCGCCGCGCGTGAAACGGGCGATTTCATCCTGCCAGCCGCTTTGATCCTTGTAGATATGGGCGAAATGGATGAAGGGCAGGGACAGGTTTTCCGGCGTTTCCGGCAGCTCTTTCAGGCCCAGAACGGTAACATCCGTGGCGGTTAACCATGTGCCGGCGGGCACGATCTCGCAGCCGGCGGCGCGATAGTCCGCATCGGGAAATATGCGTTTGTCGCTGCTTTCCACGGCCAGTTCAAAGCCGGCCTCCAGCAGGGTTCTGGCGTCCTTCGGGGTAACGGGGGTGCGGCGCTCGGTGCTGCGGGCCTCGTCTCTGAGCAGGAATTTCATGGGCTATTCCAGTATTTGGGTCGGGGATCGGTCGTTTTGCGCGAATTTTCGCAAAACAGCGGGGTAAAGGCGGTGTTCCATCGGCAACAGACGTCGGGCGAGGGTTTCGGGGGTGTCGCCCGATTGGACCGGGATCACGGCCTGCCCCAGAATCGGGCCGCCGTCCAGCTCGCCGGTGACCTCGTGGACGGTGCAGCCGTGGACGCACATGCCGGCCTCTAGCGCGCGCTGATGGGTATGCAGACCGCGAAACAGCGGCAGGATAGAGGGGTGGATGTTCAGCATCTTCCCCTGCCATTTATGGATGAAACCGGGCGTCAGGATACGCATGAAACCGGCCAGACAGATAATATCGGGATCGGCCGCCAGCAGGGTTTCGTGCAGCTTGTCCTCGAATCCGGCGCGATCCCCCTGAAAGGGGCGGTGGTCGATGCAGGCGGTGGGGATGCCCCGTTCGGCCGCTTTGGCCAGCCCGCCGGCCTCGGGATTGTTGGCCAGCACCAGAACCGGCGTGGCGAAATCGTCGCGCGCCATATCCGCCACCAGCGACATCATGTTGGAGCCGCCGCCCGAGATCAGGATGGCGACCCGTTTCATGCCAGCCGGCCCGTGTAGCGCACGCCTTCGCCGCTGCTGACGGTGCCGATGCGATGCGCGGTTTCGCCGTGCTCTTCCAGAATGGCCTGCAGGGCGTCGGCGCGATCCGGTGCCACGACGGCGATCATGCCGATACCGCAGTTGAAGGTTTTCAGCATTTCGGATTGCGACAGGCCGGCCTGATCGACCAGCCATTCCAGCACCGGCGGCAGGGTCCAGGCGCCCAGATCGATATCGGCGCCAAGGCCATCGGGCAGGGCGCGCGGCAGGTTTTCCGTCAGCCCGCCACCGGTGATATGGGCCAGCGCATGCAGCCCGCCGGCGCGATAGGCCGCCAGCCCCGAACGCACATAAAGCTTCGTCGGGGCCAGCAGCGCCGCGCCCAGTGTGCCTTCACCAAAGGGGCTGGGCGAATCCCATTGCAGGCCGGAATTTTCCACAATCCGGCGCACCAGCGAATAGCCGTTGGAATGCACCCCGCTGGAGGCCAGACCCAGCAGAACGTCGCCCGCCGCCACACCGTTTGGCAGCATCGCGCCCCGTTCCATCGCCCCGACAGAAAAGCCCGCCAGATCGAAATCGCCCTTGGCATACATGCCCGGCATTTCCGCCGTTTCCCCGCCGACCAGCGCGGAATTGGACAGGCGGCAGCCCTCGGCGATGCCTTCGACAACTTCTGCGGCCTCGGCCACGTCCAGCTTGCCGGTGGCGAAATAATCGAGGAAAAACAGCGGCTCCGCCCCCTGACAGACCAGATCGTTGACGCACATGGCGACAAGATCGATGCCGACGGTGGACAGGATCCCCGTATCAATCGCGATGCGCAGCTTGGTGCCGACGCCGTCGGTGGCCGCGACCAGAACCGGATCGTTGTAACCGGCGGCTTTCAGGTCGAACAGGGCGCCGAAACCGCCCAGCCCGTCCATGACGCCGGCCCTTTTGGTGCTGGCGGCGGCCGGTTTGATGCGTTCCACGAGCGCATTGCCCGCATCGATATCCACGCCGGCGTCGGCATAGGTCAGGCCAGTGGGGCGGTCGGTCATGGCAGGCTCCTGCGCTGGGAATTTGCGGCCCCGTTTAGCGCAGCCGGGGCAAAAAGGAAACCCACTTGACCCGCCAATTTCCTTTGACTATTGAGGCGCACAGGCGGGCCTGTAGCTCAGTTGGTTAGAGCAGAGCGCTCATAACGCTTTTGTCGCAGGTTCGAGTCCTGCCGGGCCTACCAATCCCACCGCCTGCATCCGTGGCCATCCGGCGCCTGCCGCTATCCACCGTGCGCCCCGCCGTCAGCCGGATTTGCGCGCCTTCAGCATCGCGAACAGCATATAGGCCGCCCAGATTGCCAGCGCCGTTGCCAGAATGGCCTGCATGCCGATTTTATCCGGCAGATAGGCCGATATATCCAGCGGCGGCGATTTGCGCGGCACGCTCGCCACCTCTACCCCCAGTTCCTGCAATCTGTTTGCCATGACAGCCCCCGAAAATTGTTACCCCCCTGTTTTACTGACGTAAGGTTAAAAAACGCTTACCGGTTTTATCCCTTTGCAAACGGGGGTTTTGGGTGTTTCCTGTCGGGGAAAAACAGGAGAGACGTCATGGAACTGGGAATTACCGAAAAGGTGCGCCCGCTGATCGCGGCGGTGCGCGACATGGTGCAAAACGAGATCATGCCGCTGGATGCGGAATATTTCGGCGAAGTGGGCAAAACCGGCAACCGTTTTGAATACACGCCGCGCATGACCGAAATACTGGAGGGCCTGAAGGCCGAGGCCCGCAAACGGGGGCTGTGGAATTTCTGGCTGACGGACAGCGACAAGGGCTACGGGCTGACCACCGTAGAATATGCCTATCTGGCGGAAGAAATGGGCAAAACCCGCCTTGGGGCCGAGGTTTTCAACTGCTCGGCCCCGGACACCGGCAATATGGAGGTGCTGGAACGTTACGGCACGCCGGAACACCAGAAACGCTGGCTGGAGCCGCTGCTGGCGGGGGAGATCCGCTCGGCCTATCTGATGACGGAGCCGGGGGAGGCATCCTCGGACGCGACGAATATTTCCATGTCCTGCGTGCGCGACGGGGACGAATATGTGCTGAACGGGGAAAAATGGTGGGCCTCGGGGGCGGGGGATCCGCGCTGTGCCATCTATGTGGTGATGGTCAAAACCGGTGATGAGTCGGACCACAAATACAAGCGCCATTCCATGATTCTGGTCCCCGCCGACACCAAGGGCATAGAGGTGCTGCGCCCGATGGAGGTTTACGGCCATGACGACGCGCCGCACGGGCATATGCACATCAAATTCACCGACGTGCGCGTGCCGGCGGAAAACCTGCTGCTGGGCGAGGGGCGGGGATTCGAGATCGCGCAGGGGCGGCTTGGCCCGGGGCGGATCCACCATGCCATGCGCGCCATCGGCCATGCGGAATCGGCGCTGGAGCTGATGTGCAAACGGTCGCTGGAACGCGAGGCCTTTGGCAAGAAGCTGGCGCATCTGGGGGCGAATTACGATATTATTGCCGAATGCCGGATGGAGATCGAAATGGCGCGGCTGTTGTGCCTGAAGGCGGCCTGGGTGATGGATCAGGGCGACGCGCGCGCGGCGGCGCCGTGGATTTCCCAGATCAAGGTGATCGCGCCGCGTGTCGCGCTGAAGGTGGTGGACGAGGCGGTGCAGATGCACGGCGGGCAGGGGATCTCGCAGGATACGCCGCTGGCGGCCAGCTGGACCCATGTGCGCACGCTGCGTCTGGCGGACGGGCCGGATGCGGTGCATCGCCGCCAGATCGCCCGCGCCGAGCTGCGCCAATATACCAATGACAGGATTTGACATGCCGGACCTGAAAGCGGTCGAAAGCTATCTGGCCCCGCGCATTGACGGGTTTCGCGGGCCGGTGCGTGCGCAAAAAACCGCCACGGGACAGTCGAACCCGACCTATATCCTGACCACGCCGGCGGGCAAATATGTGCTGCGGCAAAAACCGCCCGGCACCCTGTTGAAATCGGCGCATGCGGTGGAACGGGAATTCCGGGTGATGCAGGCGCTGCAAGGCTCGGACGTGCCGGTGCCGCAGACCTATTTCCTGTGCGAGGACGACAGCGTTCTGGGCGCGCCGTTTTTCGTCATGTCCTTTGTCGAGGGGCGCAATTTTGTCGATCCGCGCCTGAAGGGCTGTAGTGTCGGGGATCGCGCGCGGGTGTATGATGCCATGAATGCCGGCCTCGCGGCGCTGCATTCGGTGGATGTGGACGCGGCGGGGCTGTCGGATTACGGGCCGTCGGGGAATTATTTCGCCCGCCAGATCTCGCGCTGGACGAAACAGTACCGGGCCAGCGAAACCGGAACGATCCCGGAAATGGATGCGCTGATCACCTGGCTGGAGGGGCATATCCCCCCCGACGAGGGGCGCGTGACGCTGGTGCACGGGGACTGGCGTATCGACAATCTGCTGTTTGACGATTCCGGCGCGCTGGTCGCGGTGCTGGACTGGGAGCTGTCAACCCTTGGCAATCCGCTGGCGGATCTGGGGGCGCAGCTGATGCAATGGGCGATGCCCGTGGGCGCCGAGGGGCGCGGGTTGGACGGGGTGGACCGTGCGGCGCTGGGGATCCCGTCGGACCGCGAATATGTGGAAACCTATGCGCGCCGTGCGGGGCTGGCGGATGTGCCGGACATGGATTTCCCGCTGGCCTTCAGCTTTTTCCGCATGGGGGCCATCCTGCAAGGGGTGAAAAAACGGGCGCTGGATGGCAATGCCTCGAACCGGGAACAAGGGCTGCGGCTGGGGTCCTTTGTCGGGCTGTTTGCGCAAAAGGGTCTGGAAACGGTCAAGGCGGGGTGATCCGCGTGGCGCGGGGCGGGCGG
>JALWQC010000266.1 GCA_027080755.1 Paracoccaceae bacterium | reverse complement strand
GGTTGATATGTTGCTGCAAATCCACGATGAACTGATTTTCGAGGTTCCCGAAGCCGAGGTGGAAAAAACCGCCCGCATCGTGCGCAACGTCATGGAAAACGCCCATAAACCGGCGGTGCATCTGGACGTGCCGATCGTGGTGGATGCCGGCAGCGGCAAAAACTGGGCCGAGGCGCACTAACGCACGCGGCGCACGTCGTTGGGTTTCCAGGAAAACTGGTTCAGGTCGGTAAAAATTGCCACCACCCGCCGGGTGCGCCCCGATTCGGTTTTGATCGACGAAAAATTGACCGAGGCCCATACCTCCTGCCCCGTGCGGGTTTTGTAGTTGCGTTCGGTGTGGTTCATCTGCCCGTCGGCAATGCGCGCCCATTCCCGCTGGTCGGCCATATGCCGGTTCGGGCTGCTTTTGCACAGGGCGTAGTAGTCCTGTTTCAGGATGTCCTGTTCCGAATAATCGAACAATTCCAGTGCATTGTCGTTGGCATCTACAATCATCCCGTTGGCATCGAACCAGACCAGCGCCTGCGAGGCATCAAGGGCATCCATCAGCCCGCGCCGTTCTATTTTATTGACCGCCCCGCGGTCGGTTTTTCGGGCAACCGGAAACATATCCGACATGGCAAATCCTCCTTTTTCAAGGTCAGGATGGCCGTGAAATGCTAAGAAAAGGTTAGGACGCCCTAAAAATCGCTGGCGATGCCCTTTTTTTCCCAATCGCCATAACGGATCGGTTCGGGGCCGTCGCGGCCGCCGATTTCCTCGGGGAGGTGCAGCTCGCCATGCTTTGCGCGCCGTTCCGCGGCCTCTTGCAGGGCGCGTTTGGCGATTTCGGCTTGTGCAGCCTCTTTTTCTGCGGGGGTCTGTGACATATATCCAATATGCGCAAGATTGAGGAATAGGCAAGAGGACGGACGATGAATTTTGTGAAAACAATGGTTTTACTGGCGGCGCTGACGGCGGTTTTCATGGGGGCGGGCTATCTGATCGGTGGCACGGGCGGCATGATTGTGGCCTTTGTGTTCGCTGTGATCACAAATGCGATGGCCTATTGGAACTCGGACAAGATGGTGCTGAAAATGTATGCGGCAGAGCCGGTAACCCCCAATTCCATGCCCGACCTTTACGCGCTTGTTGCCAGGCTGGCCAAGGCTGCGGATTTGCCGATGCCCAAGGTCTATATCGTACGCTCGGACCAGCCGAACGCCTTTGCCACCGGCCGTAACCCCGAAAATGCGGCGGTGGTGGTGACGACCGGCATCCTGCGTCTGTTGAACAAGGAAGAGCTGGCCGGCGTTCTGGCGCACGAGCTGGCGCATGTGAAAAACCGCGATATCCTGACCATGACCATTGCCGCAACGGTGGCCGGTGCCATTTCCATGCTGGCGCAGTTCGGCCTGTGGTTCGGGCACGGGCGCAACCGTAACGGCGGGTTTCTCGGCGTTTTGCTGGCGGCGCTGCTGGCCCCGTTTGCGGCGATGCTGATCCAGATGATGATTTCGCGCACGCGGGAATATTCGGCGGACCGGCTGGGGGCGGAGATCAGTAAAAACCCGTTAGGGCTTGCCTCGGCGCTCAGAAAGATATCTATCGGGGCGGCGCAGGTGGATATGCCTGCTGCCGAGCGCAATCCGGCCTCGGCTTCTATGTTTATTGTAAATCCCCTGTCAGGAGCGCGCATGGACAATCTGTTTTCTACCCACCCCAACGTTGAAAACCGCATTGCGGCGCTGGAGGCGATGGCAAAGACCGGCCATTACACCCGCCCGACCCGGGCGCAGGAACGGCGCACGCCGGTGCCGCGCACGGGCCGTGGCCGCAAGGGGCCGTGGACATGAGCGCCCCGGGGATGGCCCCGCGTCTGGCGGCGGCGCAGCTGTTGCACGGGGTTTTGCAGGACGGGAAAATGTTGTCCGATCTGGTGAACGGCAAGGATAGCCCGCTGCGGGATTTGCCGCCGGGCGGGCGGGCGCGGGCGCAATCGCTGGCGACGGCGACGCTGCGCAATCTGGGGCCGATCGATGTTGTTCTGGACCAGTTCCTGCAAAAATCCCCGCCGCTGAAGGTGCGCAACGCCCTGCGGCTGGCGGCTTGTGAATTGCTGGTGGACGGTGTGGCGCCGCATGCGGCGGTGGATGCGGCGGTGCGTCAGGTGCGCGCCAGTCGCAAAACCGCGCATATGGCGGGGCTGACGAATGCGGTGGCCCGGCGTGTGGCCGAACACGGACCGGAGATCTGGGCCGACATGGACCCGCAGGAGCTGCCCGTATGGATGTCCGCCCCGATGGAGCGTGCCTACGGCGAGGAAGCCCTGCGCGCGATAGAGGCCGCCCATGCCAAAGGCGCGCCGCTGGACCTGACCCCGAAGGACGCCGCCAGGGCGGGGGAGCTGGCGCAAACGCTGGGGGCGGAGCTTTTGCCGACGGGCAGTTTGCGGCTGCACAAACCGGCGCAGGTTTCCGCGCTGGCGGGCTATGACAGCGGCGACTGGTGGGTGCAGGATGCCGCTGCCGCCATGCCCGCGCGGGTGTTGGGCGATGTGGCGGGCAAGCGGGTGCTGGATCTGTGCGCCGCGCCTGGGGGAAAAACCATGCAGCTGGCGGCCGGCGGGGCCGATGTGACGGCGGTAGACGTGTCGAAGGAGCGTTTGAAGCGGGTCTCGGAAAATCTGGAACGCACGGGGTTGGCGGCGGACATCATTGCGGCCGATGCGGTGCGCTGGTCCCCGTCAGAGCCTTTCGATGCGATCCTGCTGGATGCGCCCTGTTCCGCCACCGGCACCATCCGGCGCCATCCCGATCTGCCCTTTGCCAAGTCCGGCGAGATGAAAAAGCTGTTGCAGTTGCAGGGCAAGCTGCTGGACCGGGCCTATGACTGGCTGAAGCCGGGCGGCAAGATGGTTTATTGCACCTGTTCGCTGCTTCCGGCCGAGGGCGAGGGCCAGATGGCCCGTTTTCTGGAACGCCACAAGGACGCGCGCCAGATCCCCGTTGCCGACCTGCCCGAAGACTGGGTAGATGAATACGGCGGCATGCGTTTGCGCCCCGATTTCTGGGCCGAGCGTGGCGGCATGGACGGGTTTTATGCCGCGGTCATAGAAAAGCCGCTGGAGGCGTGACATCCCCCCTTGCGGGGCGTTATATTGTGTCGGTAACGAAAAGGTCTGGTTTATGTCTACCCTTCTATGGAAGTTGCGCGCTGCTGCTGCCCGTCTGGACCGCGCCAACTCGGCCATGTGGAACCGTATCCGTGCGCGGCGTGCGATTGCCCGCAAGGTGCCGGACAAATTCACCCATTACCCCGAGGCCCGCACGACCGGCTCTTTCGAGGCTGGCGAGCGGCTGAAGGCAGGGGATTTCGTGTATGCGGGTGAAGAAATCCACGCCCCGACCCGTTCCATCTGGTCGATAGATTCGCCCGCACCGGAATTCACGGCCGAGATCCACGGTTTTCACTGGCTGGACGATCTGGCCGCCGTGGGCGACAAAGCCGCGCGCGAGCTGGCGCAAGCCTGGGTTCTGGACTGGATCAAGCTTTATGGCAACGGCAAGGGGCCGGGCTGGACGGCGGCGCTGACGGGGCGGCGGGTGATGCGGATCTGTTCGCACGGGCGGTTCCTGCTGGGCAATCTGGACAGTCGCGCGCAGGGGTTTGTGTTCCATTCGCTGGCGCGGCAGTTGAACTATCTTGGCAAAAGCTGGAAACGCGAAACCGCCGGTCGCCCCCGGATGGAGGCGCTGACAGGGCTGCTGTATGCCGGTGTGTCCTTCAGGGGGCGGGAAAAATCGCTGGCTATGGCCGGCCGCGCGCTAGGGGCAGAGGCGGCGCAGAGCATCGACGAAACCGGTGCGATTCCCACCCGTAACCCCGAAGAGCTGATGGAACTGTTTGCCCTGCTGACATGGGCCTATCGCACGCTGGAAGATGCAGGGCAGACGGCGGACCAGCGTCTGGTGACGGCCTTGCAGAACGCGGCCCCGACCTTGCGGGCCTTGCGCCTTGGCGACGGGACGCTGACGCGGTTCCACGGTGGCGGGCGCGGGCGCGAGGGGCAGCTGGATCAGGCCCTGTCCGACAGCCGCATGCGGGGCAGTCGTGCCGGAAATCTGGCGATGGGCTATGACCGCATGACCGCCGCGCGCCTGACGGTGCTGGTGGATTGCGCCCGCCCGCCGGCCTTTGCCGTTTCGCAGCACGGACATGCCAGCACGCTGGCGTTCGAGATGTCGTCCTCGCGTTATCCGATGGTGGTGAACTGCGGGGCGGGGCGGGCCTTTGGCGCGGAATGGGAACATGTCAGCCGGGCAACGGGGGCGCATAATACGGTGGTCGTCGGGGGGGTTTCCTCGTCGATTATCGACAAGCCGGGCTTTGTCAGCCGCACCTTTGGCGAACGTCTGCTGAAAACCCCGCAGCAGGTGACGCGCAAGCGCACCGCGGACCGGCAGGGCAGTTGGTTGCTGACGGACCACGACGGCTATGCCGTCCGTTTCGGCCTGATCCACCAGCGCCGCCTGTATCTGAGCCCCGACGGCAAGGAGCTGCGCGGACAGGACAGCCTGCAGGCCCGCACCGATGCCCAGAAGGTCCGTGCCGCAAAACATGCCGCCCTGCCGTTCGAGGCCCATTTCCACCTGCACCCCGATGTGCGCGCCAGTCTGGCCGAGGATGGCAAATCCGTCGCGCTGCAACTGCCCAACAAGGAAATCTGGGTTTTCCGGCAGGAAGGCGGGGAAATCGGGCTGGAAACCTCGGTCTATCTGGACCAGTGGCGATTAAAACCGCGTGCGACCAAACAGATCGTGGTAACTTCCGCGATTGTAGAGTATGGGGGGCAGATAACCTGGATATTCAAGCGGGTTAAGGATGGCGAGCGCGCCCCGGTTATCGACAGGGTGCTGCCGGACTAGCCCGCGCAAAACGGAGCCTGCCTAATGCCCAGCGATATCATCCCCGTCAAACGCGCCCTTCTGTCTGTCTCGGATAAAACCGGCCTGATCGAACTGGCACAGAAACTGCACGAACACGGGGTAGAGATGCTCTCGACCGGAGGGACGGCAAAAGCGATCCGCGAGGCGGGCCTGCCGGTCACCGATGTGTCCGAGATCACGCATTTCCCCGAGATGATGGACGGCCGCGTCAAAACCCTGCATCCGATGGTGCATGGCGGCCTGCTGGCGCTGCGCGACAACCCCGCCCATGTCGCCGCGATGGAGGAACACGGAATCGGGGCCATCGATTTGCTGGTGGTGAACCTGTATCCCTTCGAGGAAACCGTAGCCTCGGGTGCGGATTATGCCACCTGCATCGAAAATATCGACATTGGCGGGCCGGCCATGATCCGCGCGGCGGCGAAGAACCACGATTTCGTTACCGTGGTTGTGGATGTGGAAGATTACGCCGGCATTATCTGGGAACTGGACAACCACGAGGGCGGCGGCACCTGCCCGAAGTTCCGCAAGAAGCTGGCGCAGATCGCCTATGCCCGCACGGCGGCCTAT
>JALWQC010000265.1 GCA_027080755.1 Paracoccaceae bacterium | reverse complement strand
CAGCAGCGCGTCCAGAACCATCGGGCCGCAGTCGTCCATATCGACGTAATAGGTGTCCACACGCGGGTTTTCGCCGGTATCCGGGTCATAGCGATAGATTTTGAAGGCGCGCAGGTTGCTGCCCTCGGGCTTCGGCCAGGTTTTCCCGACAGTCATGCGGGAGTTTTTGGGAAGTGCAAATTCAACCATCGTGTGTTTCCTTAACGTCGGGTGGGATCAGGCATCCCCGAGGGATGCGATCAGCGTGCCACCGTTTTGAATAAACGCAATTGCGCGGTTCTGTTGTTCGGGCGTGAGCGTCTTCCAGATATTCTGCTCGTCCGGTGTAAGATTAAGCGAGGAAATCACCGCATTGCGCCGGATTTCTTCCTGGGACAGCTGTTGCGTGCAGGCGGCCAGCAGACCGGTGGCGGCGACTATGGCGATAATGGAAATGCGTTTCATGTTATTCTCCTGTAATCTGGCCGTTGGCCGAAAGGTTGTTCATACAGGTATCATAAACAATTTTCGGATCATCGCCACGAAGATAGGAGTCACTTACCGAAAGGCTAAGGCTGGCGGACGTGCCGCCGGTTCCCAGGCTGAGCCCGACATTGCCATGCACACCGGCGGCAGCGTCGGCCTTTTCCTGACAATAGGCCATAGCCTGCTTCAGGGTCATCGGCTGCGGTGCGCAGGCGGCAAGGGCAATCGGGGCAAGAACAGCAAGGGACACAAAACGCATTTAACTACCTCCTAGTAGACACGCACCTTGGGTGCGATTTTGGCGACATCGATGCCGCCCTCCTCGGGGGTGGTGAGCGGCTGGATATGAACGGGACGATAATCGAGCGTCACATTGCCCGAATCATCCACCTTGGCCAGCGTGTGGATACGCCAGTGTTCGTCATCCCGTTCAGGGTAATCCTCGTGCGCGTGGGCGCCTCGGCTTTCCTTGCGGGCCTCGGCACCATACATGATCGTCATCGCATTTGCCATAAGGTTGTGCAATTCCAGCGTTTCCATCAGGTCGCTGTTCCAGATCAGGGAGCGGTCGGTGACCTTGATATCCTCCATCTCTTTCCAGATTTCGCTTAGTTCCTTGCAGCCCTCGGCCAGGGTTTCCGAGGTGCGGAAAACGGCGGCGTTGTTCTGCATGGCCCATTGCATGTTCAGGCGCACTTCGGCCGGATTCTTCGAGCCGTCCGCGTGGCGGATGCGGTCGAAACGTTCCATGATGGCTTCGGTTTTGGCTTCGTTCGGCTCGGGCAGCTCGGCCTCGCGGTCGATAACCTTGCCGGCGCGGATGGAGGTTGCGCGTCCAAGCACAACCAGATCCAGCAGCGAGTTGGTGCCAAGCCGGTTCGACCCGTGCAAGGAGGCAGAGGCCGCCTCGCCGCAGGCCATAAGGCCGGGAACAACCGCGTCGGGGTCATCCTTGGTGGGGTTCAGCACCTCGCCCCAGAGGTTGGTGGGGATGCCGCCCATGTTGTAATGCGCCGTCGGGATCACCGGAATCGGTTCCTTGGTCACATCGACGCCACAGAAAATGCGGGCGCTTTCGGCAATGCCGGGCAGGCGCTCGTGAATGGCCTCGGCCGGCAGGTGGCTGAGGTTCAGGTTGATGTGGTCGCCCTTTTTGCCAACGCCGCGCCCGTCGCGGATTTCCTGGGTCATGCAGCGTGAAACAACGTCACGGCTGGCCAGATCCTTGTAGGTCGGGGCGTAGCGTTCCATGAAACGTTCGCCCTCGGAGTTGGTCAGATATCCCCCCTCGCCGCGCACGCCTTCGGTGATCAGCGGGCCGACACCATAGATGCCGGTGGGGTGGAACTGCACGAATTCCATGTCCTGCATCGGCAGGCCGGCGCGCAGAACCATGCCGGCGCCGTCGCCCGTGCAGGTATGCGCCGAGGTGCAGGAAAAATAGGTCCGCCCTGCGCCGCCGGTGGCCAGAACGACCATCTTGGCGTTGAAACGGTGGATGGTGCCGTCGTCCAGCTTCCAGGCGATAATGCCCTGACACTCGCCTTCGTCCGACATGATCAGATCCAGCGCGAAATATTCGATGTAGAATTCGGCGTTATGTTTCAGAGACTGCCCGTAAAGGGTGTGCAGCATGGCGTGGCCGGTCCGGTCCGCGGCCGCACAGGCCCGCGACGATGGGGGGCCTTCGCCGTATTCGGTGGTGTGGCCGCCAAAGGGACGCTGGTAAATCTTGCCGTCCTCGGTGCGGGAAAACGGAACGCCGTAGTGTTCCAGTTCGTAAACCGCGCGCGGGGCCTCGCGGGCGACATATTCGATGGTGTCGTTATCGCCCAGCCAGTCGGACCCCTTCACGGTGTCGTACATGTGCCATTTCCAGTTGTCCGGTCCCATATTCCCGAGCGAGGCGGCAATCCCCCCCTGCGCGGCAACCGTATGGGAACGGGTCGGGAAAACCTTGGTCACACAGGCGGTTTTCAACCCCTGTTCGGCCATGCCCAGCGTCGCACGCAGACCGGCGCCGCCGGCACCGACTACTACAACGTCATATTCGTGATCGATTATTTTGTAAGAAGACATTGGAAACTCCGGTCCCTATAGGGCAATTTTCAGAACGGCAAAGATGCCGAAGGCAGTCATCAGCCAGCAAAACAGCGAATTGGCAATCAGAAGCGTGGCCAGCAGGCCCTTGCTGTGGACGTAATCCTCTATCACGACCTGCAGGCCCAGACGCAGGTGCGTGAAGGCGGTCAGGAAAAACAGGATTGCGATGACGGCATTGAACGGCTGCGCATAGGTCGTGATGACCTGCGTGTAATCGGTGCCAAGGCTGCGGGCAAAGGGCAGGACAAACAGGATCGCCAGCGGCAGCAGTGCAATCGCGGTGATACGCTGCAGGGTGAAATGCTGAACGCCGTCATGGGCAACGCCCAGACCTTCGACGCGCTTTCTGTCGGTAAGATATCGCATGCTATTTCCCCCTAGGCGATCAAAAGGACCAGAACGGTCAGGATGACGGAACAGACAAAGGCCGCAACGCCGGTTTTCCGCGCCGTGACTTTTTCAAGCCCGTAGCCGAAATCCCAAAGCAGATGCCGGATGCCGTTGCAGAAGTGGTAGGACAGCGCCCAGAGCGAGCCGACCAGAACCAGAATCCCGAACCAGCTGGTCAGCGAGGAATCCAGCGTTGCAAACGCCTCGGGGCCGGTAGAGGCGGCCAGGAACCACCAGACGATCCAGGAAAGGGCGATAACCATGCCCACGCCGGTAATGCGGTGGGTGATGGATGTGATCATCGACATCTGCGGGCGATACACAGACAAATGCGGCGAGAGTGGCCGATCACCCCGGTTTACGTCTGACATGGTGGTTCTCTCCTGTCGTTAATGTATATGTGCGGCTGCGCGGAATTTGCCGTCAAATCCCGGCCGCCGGAATCGGGCGGATTGTAGACTCGCATCAAAAGGTTTCCCAGAGGTAACCGGAATAGAGCCGAAATACGTTTCAAAATCCGGCAATATGTGATCACATGTTTTTGGTTAGTGATCACATAGGGGTATAGGAGCGCGCCAGCGGCGGTATATATTCGTTACACATAATAATCGTGCCGCTGCCGGGTTCGTAAAAGGCGTTATCCTCGTCACAGTCGGTCATATCGATGCGCAGGCGGAATTTCGGGGCGTAAAGGTCGTTCAGTTTTTGCGCCGCCTCGCGGATGGCCTGTTGCGCGGCAATCACATATTCGTTGTCCGATTTGTCCACGTCATCAATGGTTAACCATTCCCGCCCCTCTTTCTGCCGCGCGATCCGTTTCAGGACGCCGCCCCAGGCACGGTCGGCCATGTCGCGTTGTTCCTCGCAGAAATCGGCGCGGTCCTCGGGCAGGCCGTTATCGGAGGCAAAATCGTCCCGCGTGTTGATATCACCGCCGTAATACAGGCAGATCAGATCGTAATACCGCACCATGTCGAGGGAATGGGTGTCGGCAAAATCCAGCGGACTGCCCTTGGCCTGACGGGCCAGTTGCAGATACTGGTCGGCGCTGGCCCATGTGATCTGCTCGGCCTTGTCGGGGGTGTTCAGGATCTCGGTCAGAACCAGCGCAAAACTGTCGGCGGCGTCTTCCTCGCGGCCAAAAACCGGCAGGTCCATCTTGTCAATCAGCGCGTGCCCGAGTTCGTGGTAAAACGTGGCGAGGACGTTGCCCTCTACATAGGTCATGGTATCGACACTAAAGGGAATTTCTTTGACCGCCGATCCGGTTTTGGCCGCAGAATTGCCCGGATTTTTGGCCGCATAGGCGCCGGTTGCAACGCACAGGCCGGTCAGGAGGCCCAGAAAAAGGTTTCGCATTCACAGATTCCCCGAAGGTGGATTATTTCGGGATCAAACACCAATAATCCAGATCAAGCAAGACCTCCGGCAGATACTTGCCGTCAGCCCCGCGCAGGGGAAAACCGGCGCTTTCGCCCTTTACCGCGACAAGCCGCAGACGCAGGGCGCCGATGCTGTCGCTGATGTCGGCCTTGTCCAGAACCTCGGACCAGGCGCGCAGGGTATCGCCGGCAAAACAGGGGTTCGCATGCGTGCCGGCGTTGATCCCGACGATCATCTGCGCATTGGCCAGCCCGTTGAAGGACAGCGCCCGCGCCATCGAAATCACATGCCCGCCGTAGATCAGGCGCTTGCCGTCGGGGCGGTTGGTGGCGTCGAAATGGACCTTGGCGGTGTTTTGCCACAAACGGGTGGCCAGCATGTGTTCGGCCTCTTCGATGGTGACACCGTCCACATGGTCGATTTTTTCGCCGATGGTATAGTCGGCAAAACGGTGCGGTTCCCCTGCCAGATCAAAATCGTAATCGCTGAAATCCAGCCCCTCGGGGATGATCAGGTCACTGGCGGCCAGATCGGGTTTCAGGTCGGGGATGACGGTTTCGGGGGCGGGGGAATTGTGATCACGTTTGCGCACCATAACCCAGCGCACATATTCCAGCACGACCTCGCCCCGCTGGTTTTTCCCGCGGGAGCGCACCCAGACCACCCCGGTTTTCCCGTTGGAGTTCTGCTTGACCCCGATTACCTTTGATGTGGTCACAAGCGTATCGCCGGCATAAACGGGGCGCAGGAACCGCCCCTCGGCATAGCCCAGATTGGCCACGGCATTCAGCGAAACATCCGGCACCGATTTCCCGAAAACGACGTGAAAGGCGGCCAGATCCTCTATCGGGCTGGCAGGCAGGCCACAAGCGCGGGCAAATTCATCCGAGGAATAGAGCGCGAACCGGGTCGGATAAAGCGCGGTATAGACGGCCCGCTCCCCCCCTGAAATCGTGCGCGGAACGGCGTGGGTCAGGATCTGCCCGACGTGGTAATCCTCGAAAAAATTTCCGGCGCTTGTTTTGGTCATGTCAGACGGCCCCCAGTTTCATGCCGCGGGTGTATTCCCCGTCGTGTTCCTTGACCACGGCCTGCGCGCAACGCATCACGCCGCGGGCGGAGTCAAAGGAAATGGACGGATCGCCATGCAACGACCAGCCTTTGGACAGGGCCTCGGTCAC
>JALWQC010000264.1 GCA_027080755.1 Paracoccaceae bacterium | reverse complement strand
CCCTCCGTCGTATGACGGCCAAACCACCCACATATCTCTTCATCATATTCAATTTTCAAAGAGCTAAGAGACAAAAGAACAACTTGGCGCTACCTTAACTTCTAGCGCGTCCGCCGCTCAAACCCTCTTTTTTCCAACCAACCCAGCGTGTCGCCCTGTCGGTGGAGTGGTATCTAGTCCCCAACTCAGAGTCGCGCAAGCACTAAATTCATAAAAATGGAATTTTTTTACCAAAAGGTTTTTTCTTACAAAAACGGCGCTGAAAACATGGGGTTTGTTGCGTGATTTTCGGGTATCGCCGGAAACGGCGCGGCGATATCCGGTCTGCTGCGGGGCTGCGGGGGGAATAAACCGGGGAATCGCGCGGGATTCTCCGGTTTATGGCGAATCCCGCGGGAATTTCAGGCCTCGCGAATCCCGGAAACGGCAAAAATACCGGCCAGAGCGCACATTGTGATCGGGAACATGGTGAAAACGCCGAATCCCAGCCCCCAATACATGCCTGCGGCCGACAGAATCATCAGGATCGCGCCGGCCAGCGGTTTTTTCGGGGTCATGGCCCCGCCGGCGATCGCCAGAATCGGCGCGACCAGCCCGACCATCTGCAAACGGTCGGCATTTGCCACCTGTTCTATGGCGCCCGGGGTCTGTTCATCGAACCACTCTGTGAAAACGACCCATCCGTATACGAAGAATCCGACCACCATGCCGACGGCTCCGCCGATGATGCCCAATACCATTGCCGCGTTTTTCATCTGCACTCCTTGTTTGTTGCCACAAACATGTAGGAACGCCGGTCTATTCCAGCAAGGCGGCCTGCACCTCGGGCCCCCAGCCCAGATAGAAATCCTGCTCCGTGTGGATTACGGGGCGTTTCATCAGGGTCGGGTGGGCCAGAATCAGGGTCGCGGCGTCCTGCTTGCGCTCTGTTTCGGACAAGGCGCGCCATGTGGTGGATCGTTTGTTCACCAGGGAATCGCCAAAAGCCACCAGAAACCAGTCCAGAACGTCGGGTGGGATTCCGTCCTGCCGCACATCTATATATGTCACCTCTGCGCCTGCCCCCCGCAAGGCCTTGAGCGCCTTGCGCGTCGTGTCGCAGGTTTTAAGCCCGTATAGCTGCATTATATTCCTCCAATTGAAGCTTTTCCTGCATATAAACCTTGATTTACCGAAACACATAGGCCATATGCCCCTTGTGAAGTAAGTTTTTGCAGACCCGATGACCTCTTTGACGACAGACGGTTCACTATCGAAGACAAACCGCACCAAGCCGCCGCATTTCGTGGGAGGTCATATTCAAGGAGTACTACGGATGGCAAACGGCACCGTAAAATGGTTCAACGGCACTAAAGGCTACGGCTTCATCGCACCCGACGCAGGTGGCAGCGATGTATTCGTGCACATTTCCGCTGTTGAGCGCGCAGGTCTTTCCGGCCTGAACGACAACCAGAAAGTTACTTACGAGCTGGAAACAGGCCGTAACGGTAAAGAATCTGCAACAGATCTGAAACTGGCTGAATAAGCCGGTTGGCAGGGTTTCCTGCCGGTTCTGAAAAACGAAAAACGGCGGCGAACACAGGTTCGGCCGCCGTTTTTTATTGCCCGGATGTCTTGTCCGGTATCGGGCCGGCCCCGTAAATCCCTTGCGGCTTACGGGGCCATGCCCTGAAAATCAGACCGTGACGTTCGGGGCCAGGGCAAGGGTCATGGCGACAAAGGCGATAAAGGTCGAAATCAGGCCAAAGGCGATGAAGCCGGCCGGACCGAAGACCAGCGTGGATGCGACCCACAGCACAATATAGGCCAGCAGGATCAGGATGAATTTTACGGAAGCGCTCATAGGGGTATCTCCTTGGTTGGTTTACCGGCTAGATGGGGGGCAGGGGCGCGAAGCTCAACCGCGCGTAATGTCGCATCTGTCCTGCACATTTTCTGCCAGCCTAGGCGCAAGGGATTAACACGGGGTTAATCCGCACCTCTGCCCCCGCCCGTCATCCGGCACAACAGGACAGCTTCGCCACATCCTTTTCAAAGGTCTGCGCCGCCAGTTTCAGCCCCTCGACCGTGGTCAGATACGGGAAGATCATGGCGCCGAGGTCCTCGAACGTCATCCCTGCCCTGATCGCCAGCGCCGCCGTCTGGATGCTGTCGGCCCCCTCGGGTGCCAGAATATGCGCCCCCAGCAGTTTCTTGCTGCTCTTTTCGGCCACCAGCTTGATCAGGCCGCGGGTGTCACGGGCCGCCAGCGCGCGCGGCACATGTTCCAGCGGCAGGACAGAGGTCAGCGTATCGATCCCCTGCGCGCGGGCCTGCGCCTCGGTCAGGCCGACACTGGCCACCTGCGGATCGGAAAATACCACCGCCGGCATCGCCCTGTTGTCATATTCCAGCCCCGCGTCCTGCATGGCATTCTGCGCCGCGATTTTGGCGCCATAAGCGGCCATATAGACAAACTGGTCGCGGCCGGTCACATCCCCCGCCGCATAGACCCCGCTGCGGCTGGTGCAAAGCCGGCTGTCGGTCACAATCCCGCCACGCCCGTCCGTTTCGATCCCCGCCACATCCAGCGCCAGCCCTTGCGTATTGGGCACACGCCCCGTGGTCAGCAGCAGACGTTCGGCCGCAATTTCCAGCGGCGCGCCGTCCTTGTCCGCCTGCAACACCACCTGCGCCCCGTCTTTGGCAACGGCGCGATAGCACAGCCCGTCCAGAACCGTGATGCCCTCGGCGGTGAAACTGTCGCGCAGGGCGGCGCGGATTTCCGGCTCGGCCGCCGGTAACAGACCGTGGCGGGTGACAACCGTGACCTTGACGCCGGCGCGGGCAAACATCTGCGCCAGCTCCACCCCGATATAGCCACCCCCCATCACCATCAGCGATTCGGGCAGGCTTTCCAGTTCCAGCGCCGCCGTGCTGTCCAGCCAGTCCACCTGATCGAGCCCGGCAATATCGGGCACATGCGGGCGCGAACCGGTGGCGATAATCACCCTGTCCGCCCGCAGCACCGTTTCGTTGACCGACAGGCTGCCATCCGGACGGAACCGCGCCGCGCCCTCGATATAGGTCACACTGTCGTAATTGGGCAAAACGTCGATATATTTCGCCCCGCGCAAATCATCGACCAGCGCCTGTTTCTGGCGCACCAGCGCACCCCAGTCGGTGATGCCGGCGCTGGCGGACAGCCCGTCGAAACGGGCGGCGGCGCGGGGGGCGTGCATAACCTCCATCGCGCGGATCATGGCCTTGGACGGCACGCAGCCCACATTCACGCAGGTTCCGCCGATGGTGCCATACCCGATCAGCCCCACGCGCGCACCCGCCTCGGCCGCCGTGATCGCAGCCGAGAAACCGGCCGAACCGGCGCCGATCACCAACAGGTCGAATCCGTCCTTCTTCGGGGTGCAGCAATCCGCCATCAGACCTCTCCTTTATCACAAGTGTTGCAGGCGGCGCCGTTGCGGCGACGCCAAAGCGCGTAAAGCGTCAGGGCCACAAACGCCCCGAGCGCGGGAAACAGCACATAGTCCAGATACCCGACCAGCGCCGACAGCCCCACGATACCGAACAGCACCACAAGCACCGGCGTAAAACAGCAAAGCGCCGCCGTGACCGTGCCGACAATGCCGAATTTCAGAAGTGTTTTGTCTTTCATATTCCCGGCCCCCTATTCCACCGGAAACGCGTCATAGCCGGCCTCGGCCGAGGCGGTCTCTATCGCATCCAGTGTGGTGATTTCATCGTCATAAACCACAACAGCGGTGCGGGTGCTGCTGTCGGCCGTCACCGAGACAACCCCCTGCACCGCGCCCATGGCGGCCTCGACAATAAAGGGGCAACTGGCACAATACATGCCCGGGATATCGAAGGTAACGGTTTGTTCTGCAGCCCACAGGGGGTTGGCAACGAGCAGGCCGGTCATGGCCCAGGCCGCGATTTTCGCTTTCATGGGGTATCCTTTCATAATCCAAGAAGTATCGGAGCAACAACAGGCGCGATCCAGTTCCAGAACAGCGCCAGAAAAATCAGGAAGGTGGCCCCCCAAAGCGAGGCTTTCACCAGACGGGCCGGCAGGGGGCGGGCGCAGGCCTCGGATGTGCTGCAAGTAGCCGGCTTGCGATACACCAGCCAGCTGCCATAGCCGAGAAACCCGAGCGTAATCACGATGAAAAACGGCTTATACGGGGTAAGGGCCGTCAGGTTTCCGATCCATGCGCCGGAAATGCCAAGGCTGAACAGGATCAGCGGCACGATGCAACAGCTGGAGGCCGCAATCGCCCCCAGAATACCGCCCGCCGCAATCATTTTCTGTTTGCGGCCGGTCGTGTCGCGGCGGGGGGAGGCGGGTGCAGGACTTCCGGTCATTGTCATACCTTGCGTTGTTGGCGTCCCCGACGGTATACGATCTGTAGCAACTACAGATGCAAGGGGAATTTCAAATGGCCGGAATCACGAATACGCGAGGATACGGGATCGGCGCGGCCTCGGCGCAGACGGGTGTGCATATCGAAACGATCCGTTATTACGAACGCATCGGCATTTTGCCCGCGCCGGACCGGACCGCAGGGGGCAACCGGCAATACAGTCATGACCACATAAAACGGCTGGCCTTTATCCACCGCTCGCGGGGGCTGGGCTTCAGCCTGAAGGAAATCCGCAGCATGCTGGCGATGGTGGACAACGCGGGCCTTACCTGCGCCGAGGTCCACGACATGACCGCCAGCCACCTGTCGGAGGTGCAGGAAAAAATCCGCGGACTGCAACGGCTGGAAGGCGCGCTAAAGGATATGATGGCCGAGTGTAACCGCGGAGACATCCCCGACTGCCCGATCATCGACACCCTGTTCACCCTGCCCGATGACGGGCCGGATAGGGTCAGGACCCGTTAACCGCGCGCGATCGTGCCTTGCAGATCGACGGCCCCGGCCAGCGTGTTGTAGATCGTCCCGTATTTCATAAGGTTGCGATGCAGCAGGTCGATGCGCTGGTCGCTTTCGGGGGTATCGACAAGGATGCTGTAGCGGATGCGCACCATCTTTGGCGGGCTGTCCTGACGCACGCCTTCAAGGCTGACACGGATTCCGGCCAGATCGAAAGAGAGCATGGGGATTATGCGCTCGGTCCCTTTCAGGATGCAGGCCGCCAGCGAGGCCAGCAGCAGCTCTGCGGGGTTAAAGGCATCGGGGCGGCCGGCCATCGCGGTGTCGATCACAAGACGCGCGTCACCGGCGCTTGCCTCGGCGCCGCGCTCGTCCATCCGGCGGGCGGTTACATGGTATTCCTGCATGGGGGGTCCTTTCACGGGTTCCGGTCGGAGGATACTGTCGGCCCTTTTGCGGGCTTTTGCAAGCCGGTGGCCGTCACCAGATCGTGCGCTTCGGCCCAGCCGCGCCGCGCCTGCCAAAGCGCATAGTCCAGATACGCCAGCCCCGCCGCATCCCCTGCCCCGCTGCCCCACGCGCCGCCGCCTCCGCGGCCTCCGGCTCTTCCGCCTCCCGCTCTTCCGCCGCCCGGGCTCCCGGCGCCGGCGC
>JALWQC010000263.1 GCA_027080755.1 Paracoccaceae bacterium | reverse complement strand
GATTTATGATCTTGCGATCACCCACCGTCTTGGACAGATGGACCACCGGCTTGTGCCAATGATCCGAAACATCCCCGACCGCTGGCCGGGGAATTCCTTATTCGGCTGTCGCGTCCGCGATATCAACCGTCACGCCCGGCCCCATGGTAGAGGTCAGCGCGATTTTCTTGATGTAGGTGCCCTTGGCGCCTGCCGGCTTTGCCTTGGCAACCGCATCAACGAAAGCCTTGACGTTGGCAACCAGCGCATCCTTGTCGAACGACGCCTTGCCGATACCTGCATGCACAACACCGGCCTTTTCGGCGCGGAACTGCACTTCGCCGCCCTTGGCAGCCTCGACAGCGTCCTTGACGTCCATCGTAACCGTGCCGACACGCGGGTTCGGCATCAGGTTGCGCGGGCCAAGCACCTTGCCCAGACGGCCGACGATCGGCATCATGTCGGGCGTGGCAATGCAACGGTCGAAATCGAGGTTGCCGGCCTGGATGCTTTCCATCAGGTCCTCGGCACCAACGATATCGGCACCGGCGGCCTTGGCCTCGTCAGCCTTGTCACCGCGGGCAAAAACCGCAACGCGCATGGATTTGCCCGTGCCCGAAGGCAGCGAGACAACACCGCGCACCATCTGGTCGGCGTGACGCGGGTCAACCCCCAGATTCATCGCAATTTCAACGGTTTCGTCGAATTTGGTTGTCGCGCCGGATTTCACCAGGGCGACGGCCTCTTCTACCGAAACATTTTCCTTGCCTTCGAAGGCTGCTTTCGCCGCAGCGTAACGTTTTCCGTGTTTAGCCATGACGATTACCCTTTAACCTCGATACCCATGGAACGCGCGGAACCTTCGATGATCAGCATAGCTGCCTCGATGTCGTTTGCGTTCAGATCCTTCATCTTGGCCTCGGCGATTTCCTTGACCTGCTTGCGCGTCACGGAGCCGACGATTTCCTTGCCCGGATTGTTGGCCGCGGACTTCAGCTTGGCCGCTTTTTTCAGCATGTAGGATGCCGGCGGCGTTTTGATGTCCATCGTAAAGGATTTATCAACGTAATACGTGATAACCGTCGGGCAGGGCGCGCCGGCCTCCAGGTCCTGCGTCTTGGCGTTGAACGCCTTGCAGAATTCCATGATGTTGATCCCGCGCTGACCGAGGGCCGGTCCAACGGGGGGGGACGGGTTGGCTTTGCCTGCAGGAACCTGCAGCTTCATAGTGCCAGCTACTTTTTTGGCCATTGTGGCCTCCTTTAAGTTCACCGCCGCCGGCAGATCCGGCAGCATTCGGTTTAGTGGTGCGGCTTACCCGTAGGCGAGGCCTCCCACAGCTTGCATTCAGGCCTGCTTCTTGACCTGAACGAATTCCAGTTCGACCGGCGTTGCCCGGCCAAAGATCGAAACGGTCACCTTCAGGCGCTCGTTTTCGTTGTCTACGTCCTCGACCATACCCGAGAACCCCTCGAACGGGCCGTCGGTCACATCGACCGTCTCGCCGATATCGAAGGTGATCATGGAGCGCGGCTTTTCCAGCCCCTCCTCGACCTGGTTCAGCAGCGCGGCAACTTCCTTGTCGCGCAGCGGCGAGGGCTTGCCCTGCGGGCCAAGGAACCCCATCACGCGGTTGGTGTCGTTGATCAGGTGATAGGCGCGGTCGGTCATTTCCATTTTCACCAGGATATACCCCGGCATAAACCGTTTCTCGACCTGCACCTTCTTGCCCTTGCGGACCTCTACAACCTCTTCGGTCGGGACCATGACTTCCACGATCTCGTCCTCCAGCCCGTTCTGCGCTGCGGTTTCACGGATCGACTCGGCGATCTTTTTCTCGAAATTCGAGAGAACGCTTACCGAATACCAGCGTAGTGCCATGTTGCTCGACCTTTGGTTGTCGCGGCGCTATGCGCCGGTTTATTCAAAATTAACAATGGCTTGCACCATTCCCCCGAAACAGAACAAGAGCGCGCAGACGAATCGAGGCGCGCTCCTACCCGGATCGGAGACCGCGCGTATACCGCGCCCCCCCAATGAAATCAAGAGGCTAGCGAAAGGATTCCTTCAAGACCGAGGCGCACCAGCTGATCGACAACAAAGAAGAAAAGCGCCGCCATCGAGACCATGACAAAAACCATGCCCGTGGTCAGGGTTGTCTCGCGCCGGCTGGGCCAGACGACTTTGGACACCTCGGCGCGCACCTGCTGGGCAAACTGCAATGGGTTGGTTTTGGCCATTATGACGACTCCTGAAAATTCCGCACGGGCGTGTTGTCGGACCACTTACGGGGTTTGGCACCGGATTTCAAGGGGTGAGCGGCGCGCAAAACAAAAGGCGCCCGGTCCCCCGCGCGCCTTTAACCCGTATCGCTGCGACTTACTTGTCTTCCAGCGGGCAGGTGCGAATTCCGAAAATGGAATAGAGAGGGCAGGACGACATCGCCGCCGTAGCCAGCCCGATTACACCGACGATCAGGTAAATCCAGTGCAAAAGACCGGTCGTGGACGCCATGAAGAAGGCGGCCAAAGCGGCGATGCCGACAATTGCGCGGATGATTCGATCTACATTTCCAACATTTTTCTTAAGCATGCTACACCTCTTGAGGTTGGCCGCAGGACTGCGGCATCGGGTTTACAGGGGGTTTTCTATCACCATCGCGCGGGCTTGTCGGTGACTAGGTCACACAGTTTCCGACAATTCCCGCAGGGCATCAAAATCCGTGATTGTGACCACCCCCCGGTCCAGATGCACTATACCGCGTTTGGACAGCGCAAGCAAACGGCGCGAGACCACCTCGCGCGCGGTGCCGATAACGGTGGCCAGATCGTGATGCGTGGCGTGGACGGCCCCGCCTTCGGCGCGTTCCAGCAGGGCGGCGGCGAGGCGGGCCTCTATGCGCACAAAGGCCACCTGTTCCAGCAGGTGCATCATGGTTTGCATCCGTTCCGAAAACGCCCCGAACACATATTGGCGAAACACCGGCGAGCTGTCCAGAAGTTCCCCGAACAGCGGACGGGGCAGCAGGGCCAACGCGCAGTCGCTCTCGCAGATCGCCTCGGCCGAATAGGCATCGCCCCCCATCAGGCCCAGCGTCGTCTGGATACAGGTCTGCCCCCGTTTGATATCATACAGCAGAATATCGCGCCCGCCCTGTCCGGTCAGATACACCCCCACATGCCCCGACAGCAGCAGGATAAACCCCTGCACCGGATCCCCGGGCCGGAACAGCACATCGCCCTTGCCGGCCCCCGTCGGCATGGCCTGCTGCAACAACAGACGGGACGAGGGCTCCAGCCGGCGATACAGATCATTGGCAGCGCACCATTGCGGAATATCGGACAAAATCTTCCCCTGTCTGTCTGGCGGTCCATCACAAAACACAACCGGCCGGACCCGCGGCACGGCGATCCGGTAAAGATAGTCACATATAAAGGGAAAAAGAAAGTGCAGGCTTCTGTTGCCAGGTGCCTGCGAACCCCGCCGGCCTCTGCTAGGAGAACCGGACTTAAGTTTTCGAGTGTCTAGCTACTGCAATTAAGCAGCGATTGCCAGACGGCTCGGAGCACGATTGTCATTTGCAATTGTACATTTTACGCCGATAACGGTGGCAGTCAGCCGAGTGAAAGCAACATCTTTAGACGTCCGTCGATCCTGTTTCGGCCCCATGATCCCCCAAATGACGGGATGTTTGGTGGAGCCGCCGGGTACCGCCCCCGGGTCCGATCCGCTTATTACATGCGCGTTTATCACCATAGCCCCCGAAGGGACACGGTATATATAGGGGCCGCAAACGGGTTTGAAAAGGGGGCGTTTTGCAAATACACCTAAAAATGCAAAATAGTTTTGCAAAAACGCTGTTGGCGCATGCCCTATATCTACTTGAAAATAGCGTGTTTTTATTGCCTGTGAGATTTAACGCAATAAGCAGAATAACCACAGAGGGGGACAAAATGTCCAGAACATCAACAAGCCGTCGCAACCTGATAAAATCCGGGGCCGGAATCGGCGCCGGCCTGGCCCTGCCGACGGTTTTCGCCACACCGGCCGCCGCCTATACCAACGAACCGACCGGAAACACCGTGACCGTAGGCTTCAACGTGCCCCAGACCGGCCCCTATTCCGACGAGGGCGCGGACGAGCTGCGCGGCTACCAGTTGGCTGTGGAACATCTGAACGGTGGCGGGGATGGCGGCATGCTGCCGACGTTTTCCTCCAAGGCGTTGAAGGGTAACGGGATTCTGGGCAAGAAGGTGGAATACATCACCGGTGACACCCAGACAAAACCCGGCCCCGGTGCCGAGGCGGCACGCAAGATGATCAAACAGGGCGCGGTGATGATTACGGGGGGGTCGTCCTCGGGGGTGGCCGTTGCCGTGCAGAAACTGTGCCAGGAAGAGGGCGTCATCTTCATGGCGACGCTGACCAACTCCAACGACACCACGGGCAAGGACAAAAAGGCCAACGGCTTCCGTTATTTCTTCAACGCCTATATGACCGCCGCCGCGCTGGCCCCTGCCCTGAAGGACCGCTATGGCAGCGACCGCAAGACCTATTACCTGACGGCGGATTACACCTGGGGCTGGTCCTCGCAGGAATCCATCGCCGCCGCGACCGAGGCAATGGGCTGGCAGACCCGCGCCAACGTCCTGACCCCGCTGTCCACCAAGGATTTCATGCCCTACGTGAAGGCGGTCATGGATTCGGACGCCGATGTGCTGGTGCTGAACCACTACGGCAGCAACCTGGTCAACTCGCTGGCCGCCGTGCAGCAGCTTGGCCTGCTGAACCGCCGCGTCAACGGCAAGAAGATGGAGGTCGTCGTCCCCCTGATTTCCCGTCTGGTGGCGAAAAACATCGGGGAAAACCTGAAAGGGATCATTTCGACGATGGACTGGCACTGGACCTTGCAGGACGCCGGTTCGCAGGCCTTTGTCAAATCCTTCGGGGAAAAATACGGCTTCCCGCCCAGCCAGGCAGCACATACGGCCTATGCGCAGATGATCCTCTATGCGGATGCCTGCGAACGCGCCGGCACCTTCAACCCCTGCGGCGTGGTTTCGGCGCTGGAAGGGTATACATTCGACGGGCTGGGCAATGGCCAGACCGAATATCGCGCCGAGGACCACCAGTGCTTAAAGGATGTTCTGGTCGTGAAGGGCAACGACAACCCGACCTCGGAATTCGACCTGCTGGAGATCCTCGAAACCGTTCCCCGGGCCAAGGTGGAATACCCCGTGGACAACTACCTGTTCGCCGGCGGCGCCCTCGGGCAGTGCAACCCCGGCTCCTGACCCGGCCGCCAGCCGCATCCCCTTGCGGCTGGCGCCCTACAAAACGGGTCGCGGCTGGAACGAAAAACATCGCGCCGTGCGGACGGAAAACAGCCGCAAAACGCCCTCCTTTCGGGCCAGTATCCCCGGAACGGCGCCTTTTTGCAACGAAGCGGCAAATATTCCCCCGCCCCCTCTTGCATAAAGGCCCGATTCACCGTATCTCACCCCTCGCACGGTAGAGGGGTTTAGCTCAGTTGGTAGAGCATCGGTCTCCAAAACCGAGGGTCGTGGGTTCGAGT
>JALWQC010000262.1 GCA_027080755.1 Paracoccaceae bacterium | reverse complement strand
CGCCTTTTTGGTCACGACCCTGTGCCAGAATTTCCGTAATCCGCTCCAGATCCTTGCGCACGGGCGCGGCCGGTGCAAACCCGTTGTAGACATGGCGCAGGTTCATGGTGCAGTCGGTGCGCATTGTCATAAACCCGGAATGGATTTCCGCCGTGACAGAGCGCGCAAACCCCCGCGCCACCGGATCGGCGGGCCACATCCGTTTGTCGGGGTGACGCTCGTTCAGGGTCTCGGCAATGGCCAGCGTGTCGGTAACAATTATCGGCCGCTCTGCATCAATCCGCAGGGCCGGCACCAGCCGCCCACCCCCGAAATCGCGCAGCATTTCGTGAAACTCGGGCGAATACATGCGGGCTTGCCGCACGGTTACCGGAATGTCGAATTTTGCAAACAACAGCCAGCCGCGCAGGGACCAGCTTGAATAGGTTCTGTCGCCAATTGCCAGATGATAGGTCATGTTTTCCCCTTTCGTTTACCTTGACGGTATGGCGGTTTTTCCCGCCTGTCCAATCGGGAATTGTTATGGAGGCCATCACGGCAGTTGATTAACCCCGTTCACCCGCCAGGCATCGGCCGCATGGATATAGTCGATGCGGGTGACGGACAGGTTATCAATTTTGAAGCTGAAGGCGGCCTTGGCCGTCATGCCGCTGGCACATTGCAGCGCGGCCAGAATAACGCCGAAATGGGCCACGGCGATAATGTCCTGCGGGCCGTGGGTCGCGATGATTTCATCCACGGCGCCGGCAACCCGATCCGCCAGCCGGTTCCAGCTTTCCCCGTTCGGGGGGGCAACATCGCCGGGCGTTTCCCAGAAGGCGCGACTGCTGTCGGGGTTGAGGTTGGCCACCTCGTCCATGCTCAGCCCGTCCCAGTCGCCATAGTTCATTTCCCGCAGTCCGGGATTATGGGGCAGGCGGGTGCGCGGGCCGGTAATGGCGTTGGCTGTGGTAATGGCGCGTTGCAGGTCCGAGGATACCACAAGCGCCTTTTGCGGCAGATGCTCTGCCAGTCGGGAAAGGGCGGCGATGTCGGACAGGTCGGCGGGCAGGTCTTTCCAGCCGACAAAGCCCTTGGCATGGGTCGGGCCGTGACGCACCCACCAGAAGCGTGTGGTCATGTCAGGCCCTCCGGCAGGGTTCCCTTTAGCACCACCGGCAGGCCGGCGGCCACGAATACCGCCAGATCGGCCCGCGCGGCCAGTTTCCGGTTAAGCGCCCCCTGCGCATCCCGAAACCGTCGGCCAAGCGGGGTGTCGGGGACAAGGCCCATGCCGACCTCGTCCGAAACACAGACAACGGGGACGGGCATGGCGGACAGGGTGGATAAAAGGGCCGACACCGCAGCATCCACATCGTTTTCCGCCAGCATGTGATTGCTTAGCCACAGCGTCAGGCAGTCAACCAGAACCACCCCGCTTGTCACCTGTTCCAGCGCCGCCGCCAGATCAAGCGGGGCCTCCAGCGTGTGCCAGCTGTCACCCCGATCCTGCCGGTGCTGCGCGATACGCGCCCGCATTTCATCATCAAAGGCCTGCGCCGTCGCGATATAGGTTTTCGGAGCATCGGCACGGCACACCAGCCGCTCGGCAAAGCCGGACTTGCCCGAGCGCGCACCGCCAAGGATCAGCGAAAGGGCGGGAAACTGTTCGGGCATCGGCAATCCTGTTCAAGGCAGTGGTTCCCGCAGATCATTGCAACCTTCGCCCTGCGTGTAAATCGTTGTTTTCCGCTTTGGGCGGGGCAATTGTCTTAAAACGGATTTTATGGTAAAAAGGACGCCCGAAGAAAGGGTGCCGCATGAAATTTCTCGTTGCCTTCATTGTTTCCCTGTTGTTTGCCAATAGCGCTTCGGCCGGCGGGTTTTCCATCGGGTTCGACTGGTCCGGTTTGCGTCGATGCACCAGCGGCCGGCCGAATGTGGTGGGCAATCCGGCCTTTACGCTGGCCAATGTTCCGGCTGGCACGAGGTGGATTTATTTCAGACTGACCGATCTGGATGTGCCGACCTATAACCACGGCGGCGGCTGGATTGCCTATAACGGGGAATCCGTTACTAAGGCCGGCGTTTTTCGCTATAACAGTCCCTGTCCCCCGAACGGCACGCATATCTATGAATGGCAGGCGATTGCCACAGATAACAGGGATTCCCTGCAAAATCCCTTGGGTATCGCCCGGGCAACGCGCCCATATCCCGATTGATTTTGCGCAAATAGTCTAATTACCGGCCTTGCATCCCTGGCTCGAATAAACTACATCCTGTTCGGGTAAAACCTGACTACAGGGGCCGGATATGCTTCAGGGGCGCAAGATATTATTGGTGATTGGCGGCGGGATCGCGGCCTATAAATGTCTGGACCTGATCCGCAGGCTGGCCGAGCGCGGGGCGAGCGTCACGCCCGTTCTGACCGCTGCGGCACAGGAATTTGTCACGCCGCTGTCTGTTGCCGCCTTGTCGGGACAAAAGGTATACACCGATCTTTTCGATCTGACGGACGAGGCCGAGATGGGCCATATCCAGCTGTCGCGTGCCGCAGATCTGGTGGTGGTCGCCCCTGCCACGGCCGATTTGCTGGCAAAAATGGCGGGCGGTCATGCGAATGATCTGGCCACCACCCTGTTGATGGCCACGGACAAGCCGATTCTGGTGGCGCCTGCAATGAATGTGCGCATGTGGGACCATCCGGCGACGCAGCGCAATGTCGCGACGCTGAAAAACGACGGCATCGCCTTTGTCGGGCCGAATGACGGGCATATGGCTTGCGGGGAATTCGGGGCCGGCCGCATGGCCGAGCCGCTGGAAATCGTTACGGCCATTGATATGGCCCTGTCGGATGGCCCGTTGAAGGGCAAGCATATCATCGTGACCTCCGGCCCTACGCATGAACCCATTGATCCGGTGCGCTATATTGCCAACCGGTCCTCGGGGGTGCAGGGGACGGCGATTGCCACGGCGCTGGCGACTCTGGGGGCGGATGTGACCTTTATCACCGGTCCCGCCGATGCCCCGCGTCCGCAAGGGGTTCGGGTGGTAGAGGTTGAAACCGCCCACGAGATGCTGGAAGCCGTACAAAAGGCCCTGCCCGCCGATGCGGCCGTCTTTGCCGCCGCCGTTGCCGACTGGCGCATGGCCAAGGCCATGGATTCCAAGATAAAGAAGGACGGCACGGGTGCGGTTCCGGTGCTGGAATTTGCGGAAAACCCCGATATCCTGAAAACGGTCTCGCAGATGAAAATCGGCCGGCCGGCGCTGGTGGTGGGCTTTGCCGCCGAAACCGACGATGTGATTGCCAATGCCACCGCCAAACGGCTGCGAAAGGGTTGTGACTGGATTGTGGCCAACGACGTATCCCCCGAAACCGGGATCATGGGCGGGGCCGAAAACGCCGTGACCCTGATTACCGAGGAAGGGCAGGAAAGCTGGCCCCGCTCCGGCAAAACCGAAGTAGCAGAGCGGCTGGCCCGCCGGATTGCGGAGGCGCTATGAAAATCCTGCGCATGACCCGCACCGAACAGGCCGATACCCGCCTGCCCCTGCCTGCCTATGAAACCGAAGGGGCGGCAGGAATGGACCTGCGGGTAAACTTCCCCCCCGAGATGCGTGCAAAAGGCGTGGTTCTGGCAGCCGGCCAACGCATGTTGCTGCCCACCGGCCTGAAATTCGAGATCCCGCAGGGATTCGAGGTGCAAATCCGCCCCCGCTCCGGTCTGGCCCTGAAACAGGGGGTTACACTGGTAAACGCGCCCGGCACCATCGACAGCGATTACCGGGGCGAGGTCGGCATTATCCTGATCAACCACGGCCACGAGCCGGTCATAATTTCCCACGGCGACCGCATCGCGCAAATGGTCTTTGCTGCCGTCACCCGCTGTGAAATCGTCGAAACCAAAATACTGACAGAAACCGGCCGCGGCGAAGGCGGATTCGGTTCAACCGGAGTTGTTTAATGTTACGCATGTCCCGCAAAATCGTTCTGGCGCTGGAGGCCGTTCTTGATATTGCCTATAACGGGCGCCCGCATCCGGTGCAGTCCAAGGATATCACCGAACGACAGGGTATCCCGCAACGTTATCTGGAACAGGTGCTGCAACAGTTGGTGCGCAACAATATCCTGAAGGGTGTGCGCGGCCCGCGGGGGGGTTATACGCTGGCCCGCGAACGTCGCCGGATCACGCTGGGCGATGTGCTGCGGGTGGTCAACCAGATGGAAGACGGCGACGATGCGACTGTCTCCAAGGCTCCGCTCGGTGAAAAAATCATCGCGCCGATCTGGGAGGAAATGCAAGCCGACATCCTGAAAAAATTCGACCGGATCACGATGGAGGACCTCTGCCGTGAAGCAGAGGAAAAAGGGGTGCCGCGTGCGGGCGAGGAATCCGTGAACTTTGCGATCTAGGACATGAAACGCATTTGCGCCCTTACCACGGTCCGGAACGACACGATTTTTCTGCGCAAGTGGATCGACTATTACGGCACGCAATTCGGCGCAAAAAACCTGTTTGTGCTGCTTGATGGCCACGACCAGCCCGTGCCGGATGTGCCGGACGTCAACTTTATCCGCCTGCCGCATGTGCCGCTGGATCGGGCCGCCGGGGACAGGCGCCGCGCGCGGGTCATGTCCGATATTGCACGCGGGTTGTTCCGTTATTTCGACATTGCCATTGCTACGGATGTGGACGAATTTATCGTGCTTGATCCGGCGGTGGGCAGCAATCTGGCGCGCTACCTTTCCGATCACCCTGCCCGCGCCGCGATTTCCGCGCTGGGGCTGGATGTCGCGCAACATCTGGAGGATGAGGGGCCGATAGATCTTGCGCGGCCCTTCCTTGAGCAACGCCATTATGCCGAGGTTTCCGACCGCTACACAAAGCCGAATATCGCCATGCGGCCGCTTGTCTGGGGCTCGGGGATGCACCGGATAAAGGGGCGGAATTTCCGTATCGACCCGAACCTGTTCCTGTTCCATTTCGGCATGGTCGATTACGCGCTTTCCACCGGCAAAACACAGGATGCCGACCGGCTGGAGGGGGGCTGGAAAAACCACCTGTCACGGCGTGAATCTGTGTTCGAAACCATCACCACGGCCACGCCGCTTGACGGGGACAGCTATTTCCCGCAGGCCCGAAAATATATGACATGGCACCGCCCGATCTATGCGCTGAACAAGCCCGCGCCGCTGAAGGGCAAGCCGGTGGTGGAAATTCCCGAACGTTTCAGGCGCTTGTTATAGCTTCGGCCGCCGCGAAACCGCTGGCCCAGGCCCATTGGAAATTATAGCCGCCCAGCCATCCGGTAACATCCACGGATTCCCCGATGAAATACAGGCCGGGTTGCTGCTTTGCCTCCATCGTTCTGGAAGACAACCCATCGGTGGAAACCCCGCCTACGGTGACCTCGGCCTTGGCGAATCCTTCGGTGCCGGTGGGGGTAAAGGGCCATTTGGCCAGGTGTGCGGAGATGTCGTGCAGGCGTTTGTCCGGCGTGATGCCCAGCGCCGTTGCCAGCCCGATCCGTTCCGCCAGCGCTGTTGCCAGACGCTCGGGCAGATGGGCGGCCAG
>JALWQC010000261.1 GCA_027080755.1 Paracoccaceae bacterium | reverse complement strand
GCGGCTGGTAAAGATATGGAGTTTTTCATCCGGGCCGATTTCTGGGCCTCGTCAATGGAGGGCGAATCCCGCCCGTATATCCGAAAGGAAAGCCTGCCGAATTTCGATATTTCCGAATTGGTGGCAGAAGTGAACCCCACGGTAATTGTTTGTGATATCGAGGGGGCGGAACTGGGACTGTTTGACGGTGTTGATCTATCCGGTGTCCGTAATATTATTCTGGAAACCCACCCGAAAATTTATGGTGACGAAGGTGTAGCGGAAATCTTCAAGGTGCTGGAAAAGCACGGGCTGTTTCTGGTACCGGTCAAGAAACCCTCGACGGTCAGGACCTTCGAGCGGAAGCTTGAAGAAAAAACAGCGGAAACCGTGCCGCAGAGCCTGATGCCGGAACGCAAATACCGGCCGTGGAATGATGTTGATCCCGCGGTTCTTGTCGTGACCTGCATGAAGGACGAAGGCCCGTTTATTCTGGAATGGATTGCCTGGCACAAGTCGATCGGGATCACGGATTTCATTGTGTTTACCAATGATTGTTCCGACGGTACCGACCTGATCCTGAACCGGCTGGAGGATCTGGGCATTGTCCGGCATTTGCCCAACCCCGCAATCGCCAGCGGCTCGACCCATTTCCAGCCGTGCGCATTGAATTATCTGCATTACATGCGGGAATTCGCAGAAACCGATTTCGTGATATCCATGGATGTTGACGAATTTATCAACATAAAGCCCGGAAACGGACAACTTTCAGACCTGCTGAAGACAGCCGGTCCCTTTGACGTGCTGTCCATGTTCGAGCTGAACCACGGAAGTAACAGAAAAATCAGCTTCGAGGAGGGGTTGGTAACGGAGTTGTTCCCGCTGCATCAAAGCGAGCGCCCGGGGAAATGGAAGGCTCGGCGCGGCGTAAAATCCATAGTCCGGTTAAGTGATAAAATATTGGGAATTCGCAACCATCGTCCCGACACGACCCCTGATGCCCGTTGGCTTGATGGCTCTGGAAATGTCGATACGAGCTTTATCGAGGATCCGACGCAGAATGGCGGGGATTGTCGCGGAAAGTATGATCTGGTTACGCTGGACCACTTCCCCCTCCGCTCTCTTGAATCATATCTGGCCAAGATGTTCCGTGGCGATGTGGTTGTCAAAGACAAGATGGTTTCACACCGCTATTGGCGTTCGCGTAACAGAAATGAAGTGGCAAGCAGCACCTTCGAGCGCCAGCAGGAAGGCTTCCGGCGTGAACTCGATGCGCTTTTTGCGGATGCGGAGCTGGCAAGGTTGCACAAGCTGGCGCAGGAGCGCCACGCGGCCACGATTGCCCGTATCGTTGATTTGCCGTTGTTCGTCGAGCGGCGCGAGTGGATTATGAAAGAGTGCTGGTAGTTTCAGGCGGGCCGGATAACGGGGGCCTGTTTGTCAGTGCGGCAATATGGGTGCAAGGATATGGTCATGCAGAACGCCGGCGCGCTTCCCGATAATTTTACATGGTTGTTGCCGGGGCGTCTGGCGGGAATGGCGCGCCCTGTCGCGGGGCTGGAGGCTTTGGCGCGCTCGGGGGTGCGGCTGGTTGTCTGTTTGACGGCGGAAACGCCCCCCGATGTCGCGGCAATAGAGGCGGCCGGTATGGTTTCCTGGTATATGCCCGTCCCCGATTTTTCCCCGCCCGCCATCGCGCAGGCCCGTGCAACCTGCGCCCGTGTGGAAACGGTTCTGGATCGTGGCGAGGCGGTCGCTTACCATTGTCGGGCCGGAAAGGGGCGCACGGGCACCATGCTGGCGGCCCAGATGATCCACAGGGGTATGGGTGCGGACGAGGCCGTGAAATTCATCCGCGCCCGCAATCCCGGGTGGATAGAAACGCAGGGGCAGCTGGATTTCCTGACGGATTTTGCCGCTACAATTCGCTGATGCGGATAAAGGGGAAAAATTTCCCGCCGGACCAGACGCCGAACCAGTCCTCGCCCTCGAATTTTCCGGCCTCGCCCAGATCCACCAGCCGGTAGAAGCTTTTGCGGTCTATCAGGGCCTCCAGGTTATCGCGCACCAGAACATAGGGCGAAGGCTCGCCCGTTTCGGGGTCGCGCTCCAGCCGGAAGGGGTGGTTTGGCCCGAGGGGGACGGTCTCGTCAACATTGGTGGTAAAGGTGATCTGCTGGGCCTTGCCGCTGCCCTCTACCTGAAAATCCACGGCAACGAAGGGGGCGTCCTCGACCGTTATGCCGACCTTTTCGACCGGCGTAACCAGAAAATAGGCATCCCCGTCACGGCGCAGGATGGACGAAAACAGTTTCACCAGCGGTTTGCGCCCGATCGGTGTGCCAAGGTAAAACCATGTCCCGTCCCGGGCGATGCGCATATCCAGATCACCGCAAAAAGGCGGGTTCCACAAATGCACCGGTGCCGGCCCCTTGTTCTTTGCATGTTTGACGGCGGCAGCGGCAAGGCTGTCGGCGGTAACGGAATTTTGGTCGGGTCTGGACATGGAATTGGCCGTTCTGTTCTTGTGTGCAGGTAGGTAAGCATGGTTCAATGCGGTTACAATCGGGCGGGGCAATTTTATGAGGCAGGCATGGACATAACCGAATTCGAAAACATCGCGGACCGTCTGGGCGAAGCGCGCGCGATGGTGTCGCGGCGGGTTATCGGGCAGGAACGGGTGGTAGAGGAAACCTTTGTTGCCATTCTGTCGGGCGGGCACGGGCTGCTGGTCGGGGCGCCGGGGCTGGCGAAAACCCGTCTGGTAGAGGCAACCGGAACCGTCCTTGGCCTGCAATCGGGGCGCGTGCAGTTCACGCCCGATCTGATGCCGGCGGATATTCTGGGGGCGGAGGTTCTGGAAACCTCGGAGGACGGGCGGCGCGCGTTCCGTTTTATCGAGGGGCCTGTGTTCTGCCAGTTGCTGCTGGCGGACGAGATCAACCGCGCCAGCCCGCGCACGCAGTCGGCGCTGTTGCAGGCGATGCAGGAACATCACGTCACCGTGGCCGGCCAGCGCCGTGATTTGCCCGTGCCGTTTCATGTGCTGGCGACGCAAAACCCGATAGAACAGGAAGGCACCTACCCCCTGCCCGAGGCGCAGCTGGACCGCTTTTTGTTGCAGGTCGACGTCCCCTATCCCGGGCGGGCGGCGGAACGGGAAATCCTGCTGGCCACCACCGGAGTCGCGGATATCCCCGTCGCACCGGTTCTGGATGGCACCGGCCTGATCACGGCACAAGAGGCCGTGCGCCGGATGCCGCTGGGCGACAGTATTCTGGAGGCCATTCTGGATCTGGTGCGGGCAGCGCGGCCGGATGACAACGCCGATGAACTTGTGCGGCGCACGGTCAGTTGGGGGCCGGGGCCGCGTGCGGCACAGGCCTTGTCGCTGGCGGTGCGGGCGCGGGCCTTGCTGGACGGGCGCTTTGCCCCGGGGTTGCCGGATGTGGCAGCCCTAGCGCATCCGGTTTTGAAACACCGCATGGCGCTTGGCTTTGCCGCGCGCGCCGAAGGGGTGACGGTGGACGACGTTATCGACACCCTCGTTGCCCGCATCATCGGGGCGGAGGGCGCCGTTTGACCCAACCCGCCCCGCAGCATTTGCGCCCCCGTGCGCAGGGGCTGGCAACGGCCCTTCCACCCCTGTTGCTGGCCGCCGAACGGCTGGCGGCTGGTGTCTCGACGGGGGTGCATGGCCGGCGGCGGGCGGGACCGGGGGAACAGTTCTGGCAATACCGGCAGGCCTTGCAGGGGGATGCGCTGGGCGCTGTGGACTGGCGCCGCTCTGCCCGTTCGGACAGTGTTTATATCCGCGAGCGTGAATGGGAGGCCGCGCACACCGTCGCCCTTTGGGCCGATACGTCCCTGTCGATGGCCTATGCCTCGCCGCTGGCGGGCGAAAGCAAGGGGGATCGGGCGCGGTTGCTGACGCTGGCGCTGGCGCTGTTGCTGGATCGGGGCGGGGAACGCACGGCGCTTCCGGCGACACTGGCGGCAACCCCGCGCCACGGCCCGCGCCAGATGGAGCGGATCACGCAGGTTCTGGCCTCGCCCCCCGCTGCGGCGCCGGAATACGGCATTGCGCCGGATTTCGGCCCCCTCGATCCGGCGCAAACTGTGCTGTTTTCCGATTTTCTGGGGCCGGAAGACGCGGTTTTTCCGGCCTTGTCGGCCTTGCGTAATGACGGGCGCGGCCTGCTGGTGCAGGTTCTGGACCCGAGCGAGGAAAGCTTCCCCTTCGACGGGCGCATTGTGTTTGAAAGCATGGGCGGTGGTCTGTCTTTCGAGACGCGCCGCGCCTCGGCCCTGCAACCGGCCTATCGGGCGCGGCTGGCGGAACGGCGGGAAAAGCTGCGCGAATTTGCCCGCGCGGCCGGCTGGCATTTTTTGTCCCATGACACCGGGCAAAGCGCGCAGGCGGCGCTGCTGGCCATCTATTCCGCGATCGGACCAACAGGATGAGCGGGCTGGTCTTCCTGTCCCCGGCCGTCCTGTGGGGCTTGCTGGCGCTGCCGTTTTTGTGGTGGCTGTTGCGCGCCGTGCCGCCGGCGGCGAGGCATCTGAAATTTCCGGCTGTGCGGCTGTTGCTGGGGCTGAATGCACGGGAAGAAACGCCCGAACGCATGCCGTTCTGGTTGCTGGTGCTGCGGATGTTTGCCCTCGGGGCCGCGATACTGGCCTTTGCGGATCCGGTGCAAAACCCGCAACGCACGCTGTCGGGAAACGGCCCGTTGCTGGTGCTGATGGATGGCGGCTGGGCCAGCGCGCCGGACTGGTCAACGCGGGTGGCGGCGGTGCAGGCAACGCTGGAACAGGCGGGCGTTTCGGGGCGGCCGGTGGCCTTTGTTTCCATCGCCGAAGGGGTGCCGCAGGGCGATGGCCTGCTGTTCGGAACTGCGGGCAAGGCGCTGGGGGATCTGCGCGGACTGGCCCCGCGCCCCTGGGCGCCGGATCGCGGGGCGCTGGCAAACTGGCTGTCGCAAACCGGTGAAAAATTCGATAGCTGGTGGCTAAGCGACGGTCTGGCGGATGGCGCAAAGGGTGGTGCGGAACTGGCGGGCGTTCTGGCGGCACACGGGGCGGTGCAGATCCGCACAACCGGCCATGAGCCGCTGGCACTGGCGCCGCTTGGTCTGCGGGACGGGCAGTTGGGGACGGCGGTTCTGGCCCTGCCCGACAGCGCAGCCCGCACGGTGGTGTTGAAACTTTCGGGCAAGGCCCCGAACGGGGCTTATGTGACGCTGGCGCAAAAACAGGTGCAGATCGCGGGGGGGCGCAGCGCTGTCACCTTCGATCTGCCGCTGGAGCTGGCCAACCGGGTCAGCAGTGTGCGCATTGCCGGTGAACGTTCTGCCGGGGCGCTGGTGCTTGGGGGGTCGGATCTGCGGCGGCGCAAGGTGGCCCTGATCGGTCCGCGCAGCATCGAGGGGCCGCGGCTTGTCTCGCCATTGTTCTATCTGCAAAAGGCGCTGGAGCCGGACGCCGTGCTGATCCATGGCGATATCGCCGAAAGCCTGCTGGCCGCGCCGGATGTGATTGTGCTGGCCGATGCGGGGCGGCTGTCCGACAGTTCCACGCAAAAGCTGCGCGACTGGGTGGAAA
>JALWQC010000260.1 GCA_027080755.1 Paracoccaceae bacterium | reverse complement strand
TGGGGCCGGGCGTGACGGTTGATATCGCGGACGCGACAGCCGAATAAGGAATTCCCCGGCCAGCGGTCGGGGATGTTTCGGATCATTGGCACAAGCCGGTGGTCCATCTGTCCAAGACGGTGGGTGGTCGCAAGATCATAAATCCTGCCCGAGATAGGGAAACGATCGAGATCAGCAAGGGCTTTCGCCCGGGCCGGTTTTGGCGGGAACCTGGACAAGACCCGAGACGCCGGAGCGTGAGCCCCGGCGGAATATGAGCCGGAGGGGGTGACCCTTCCATAAACTGGAGCAATATTGTGAATAGAGCCGAAAAAGAAGCAGTGGTCGCTGAACTCGACCAGATCTTCACGGACTCTGGTGTCGTCGTGGTTGCACACTACGAAGGCCTCACAGTTGCAGAGATGTCGGACCTTCGTCATCGCGTAAGCGATGCCGGCGGGGCCGTGCGTGTCGCCAAAAACAAGCTCGCCAAAATCGCCCTTAAGGGCAAATCGACCGAAGGTATGGCCGATTTGCTGACAGGGATGACTGTCTTCGCCTATTCCGAGGACCCGGTTTCCGCAGCGAAAGCTGTTGAAGCCTATGCCAAGGACAACGACAAGCTCGTTGTTCTCGGGGGTGCTATGGGCGACGACCTTCTGGATCCGGCCGGTGTTAAAGCTGTGGCCGCCATGCCGTCGCGCGAGGAGCTTATCGCTTCTATCGCGGCTTGCCTGGCAGCACCTGCAAGCAACATCGCCGGCGCGATTGGCGCGCCTGCCTCGAACATTGCGTCGATTCTTTCGACCATCGAGGAAAAAGCGGCATAAGTCTGAATGCAATTGTTGGGCTGGCTAGTGGCAACGAAAACCACACCAGAACACATCGAAACTGAAACGGAAAAGTAAAATGGCTGATCTGAAAAAACTTGCTGAAGAGATTGTTGGTCTGACCCTTCTCGAAGCTGCTGAACTGAAAAACATCCTCAAAGACGACTACGGCATCGAGCCGGCAGCCGGTGGCGCCGTAATGGTTGCCGGTGGTGCCGACGCCGGTGGCGCCGCTGCCGAGGAAAAAGATGAATTCGACGTAATCCTTGTTTCCGCTGGCGACAAGAAAATCGGCGTCATCAAAGAAGTCCGCGCCATCACTGGCCTGGGTCTCAAAGAAGCCAAGGACCTCGTAGACGCTGGCGGCAAAGCCGTTAAAGAAGGCGCTCCGAAGGCCGAAGCCGAAGAGATCAAAGCGAAACTCGAAGCTGCCGGTGCAACTGTCGAGCTGAAATAATCCGGCGCAGTCGCAAGGCTGCACAGGGTATTCAAGGCTGGATCCGCCCTTGGTGGCGGGTCCGGCTGTTTGCGTCTTTCAAGCTGCCCGCCGTGCGAAACGGCCCGGACATCTTGAAAGGTGCAGATCCGACCGGAAGCGGGACTTGGGAATCCCGCAAGAATTGGTTGGTTGTCACCGCAAGGCTTCAGACCCGCGTTCCCAGTCGCGTGTCGGGCGTTGAAAAAGGTAAGAAAAAGCATGGCGAAGACGTATTCCGGTCACAAGCGCATCCGCAAATTCTATGGCAAAATCCGCGAGGTTGCGGAAATGCCGAACCTGATCGAGGTTCAGAAAAGCTCTTACAAGCTGTTTCTGAATTCCGGCGATCAGGACACCCCGCAGGACGGCGAGGGTATCAACGCGGTTTTCCAGTCGGTTTTCCCGATCAAGGATTTCAACGAAACCTCGGTTCTGGAGTATGTGAAATACGAACTGGAACCCCCGAAGTATGACGTAGAAGAGTGCATGCAGCGCGACATGACCTACGGGGCGCCGCTGAAGGTGACTCTGCGTCTGATCGTGTTCGATGTGGATGAAGACACCGGCGCGCGCAGCGTCAAGGACATCAAGGAACAGGACGTCTTTATGGGCGAAATGCCCCTGATGACCCCGAACGGCACCTTTGTTGTCAACGGCACGCAGCGTGTGATCGTTTCGCAGATGCACCGTTCCCCCGGCGTGTTTTTCGACCACGACAAGGGCAAGACCCATTCGTCGGGCAAGCTGCTGTTCACCTCGCGGATCATTCCCTACCGCGGGTCGTGGCTGGATTTCGAATTCGACGCCAAGGACATCGTTCACGCCCGCATCGACCGCCGCCGCAAGCTGCCGGTAACGACGCTTCTGTATGCGCTGGGGCTGGACCAGGAAGGCATCATGGATGCCTATTACGATACGGTCATGTTCAAGCAGAACAAGAAGAAAAAAGGCTGGACCACGCCGTTCTTCCCGGAACGGATCAAGGGGACCAAGCCGCTGTTCGATATCGTGGATGCGAAATCCGGCGAAGTGATCGCGGAGGCCGGCAAGAAGGTGACACCGCGCACGGTCAAGAAGTTGATCGACGAGGGCGAGGTGAAAAACATCCTTGTGCCTTTCGACCAGATCATCGGCCGTTTTGCCGCCAAGGACATCATCAATGAGGAAACCGGCGAAATCTGGGTAGAGGCCGGCGACGAACTGACATGGGAAGTGGATCCCAAGACCGGCGACGTAACCGGCGGCACGCTGAAGACGCTGCTGGACAACGGGGTGACCAACATCCCGACGCTGGACATCGACAACATCAATGTCGGGCCTTACATCCGCAACACCATGGCGATCGACAAGAACATGAACCGCGACACCGCGCTCATGGATATCTACCGCGTCATGCGCCCGGGCGAGCCGCCCACCGTAGAGGCATCCGCCGCGATGTTCGATTCCATGTTCTTCAATTCCGAGCGCTACGACCTGTCGGCCGTGGGCCGCGTGAAGATGAACATGCGTCTGGATCTGGACGCCCCCGACACGCTGCGGATTCTGCGCAACGAGGATATCATCGCCGTCGTCAAGGCGCTGGTGGAGCTGCGGGACGGCAAGGGCCAGGTGGACGATATCGACCACCTCGGCAACCGTCGTGTGCGTTCCGTTGGCGAGCTGATGGAAAACCAGTATCGCGTCGGTCTGCTGCGCATGGAACGTGCGATCAAGGAACGCATGTCCAGCGTGGAAATCGACACGATTATGCCGCAGGACCTGATCAACGCCAAGCCGGCCGCTGCCGCTGTGCGCGAGTTCTTCGGCTCCAGCCAGCTGTCGCAGTTCATGGACCAGAACAACCCGCTGTCGGAAGTGCCGCACGGGCGTCGTCTCTCCGCGATCGGGCGGGGGGGGCTGACCCGCGAGCGGGCCGGCTTCGAGGTGCGCGACGTGCATCCCACCCACTACGGCCGCATGTGTCCGATCGAAACGCCGGAGGGGCCGAACATCGGTCTGATCAACAGCCTTGCGACCTTCGCACGGGTGAACCGCTACGGCTTTATCGAAACGCCTTACCGCAAGGTGGTTGACGGGCGTGTGACCGACGAGGTCCAGTATATGTCCGCGACCGAGGAAATGCGCCACACTGTTGCGCAGGCCAACGCCAAGCTGGACGAAGAGGGCCGTTTTGTCGAGGATATGGTATCCACCCGCAAGGCAGGCGACTACATGCTGAATCCGGTGGAAAATGTCGATCTGATCGACGTTTCCCCGA
Source organism: Paracoccaceae bacterium (assembly GCA_027080755.1). Lineage (GTDB taxonomy): Bacteria > Pseudomonadota > Alphaproteobacteria > Rhodobacterales > Rhodobacteraceae > NORP23. The sequence goes on along the minus strand of JALWQC010000260.1, from coordinate 2,039 downwards.
AACAGTTGGTATCGGTTGCCGCCTCGCTGATCCCCTTCCTGGAAAACAACGACGCCAACCGGGCCCTGATGGGCTCGAACATGATGCGTCAGGCTGTGCCGCTGGTGAAGGCCGACGCGCCGCTGGTCGGCACCGGCATGGAAGAAAAGGTTGCCCGCGATTCCGGCGCGACCATCACCGCCAAGCGCGGCGGGATTGTCGATCAGGTGGACGCCATGCGCATCGTTGTGCGGGCGACCGAGGACCTGGAACCCGGCGATCCGGGCGTGGATATCTATCGTCTGCGCAAGTTCCAGCGGTCGAACCAGAACACCTGTATCAACCAGCGTCCGCTGGTGAAGGTGGGTGACCGCGTCAAGAAGGATGAATTCATCGCCGACGGCCCGTCCACCGATCTGGGGGAACTGGCACTGGGGAAAAACATCCTGGTCGCGTTTATGCCCTGGAACGGCTACAACTACGAGGATTCGATCCTGATTTCCGAGCGCATCGTCAAGGATGATGTGTTCACCTCTATCCATATCGAGGAATTCGAGGTTGCCGCGCGCGACACCAAGCTCGGCCCCGAGGAAATCACCCGCGACATCCCCAACGTCGGCGAGGAAGCCCTGCGCAACCTCGACGAGGCCGGTATCGTCTATATCGGCGCCGAGGTTGGCCCGGGCGACATTCTGGTCGGGAAAATCACCCCCAAAGGCGAAAGCCCGATGACGCCGGAAGAAAAACTGCTGCGCGCCATCTTCGGGGAAAAGGCCTCGGACGTGCGCGACACCTCCTTGCGTCTGAAGCCGGGCGATTTCGGCACGGTGGTAGAGGTGCGTGTCTTCAACCGCCACGGTGTGGAAAAAGACGAGCGCGCCCTGCAGATCGAGCGCGAGGAAGTCGAACGCCTCAGCCGCGACCGCGACGACGAGATGGCGATCTACGACCGCAACATCTATTCGCGCCTGAAGTCCCTGATCCTCGGCAAAACCGCCGTCAAGGGGCCCAAGGGTGTGAAGTCCGGTTCGGTTATCACCGAGGACCTGCTGAACAGCCTGAGCCGCGGTCAGTGGTGGCAGCTTGCCCTTGAAGACGACAAGGACGCCGCCGAGGTAGAGGCCCTGAACGCCCAGTATGAAGCGCAGAAAAAGGCCCTGAACGACCGGTTCGACGACAAGGTGGAAAAAATCCGCCGTGGCGACGATATGATGCCGGGCGTGATGAAAATGGTCAAAGTGTTCATCGCGGTGAAGCGCAAGCTGCAGCCGGGGGACAAGATGGCCGGTCGTCACGGCAACAAGGGTGTTATTTCCCGCGTGGTCCCCGAAGAGGACATGCCCTTCCTGGAGGACGGCACGCCGGTCGATTTCTGTCTGAACCCGCTGGGTGTGCCGTCGCGTATGAACGTGGGGCAGATTCTGGAAACGCATATGGGCTGGGCCGCGCGCGGTCTGGGCAAATCCATTGACGAGGCGTTGAAGGAATACCAGCGTTCGGGCGACATGACCCCGGTGCAGGACGCCATGAAGGTGGCATATGGCGAGGAGGTCTATAATGACTCTATCGTCAAGATGTCCCAGTCCGAACTGGTCGAGGCTGCCGGCAATGTCACCCACGGTGTGCCGATTGCAACGCCGGTATTCGACGGGGCGAAAGAGGCGGATGTAAACGACGCCCTGACCCGCGCCGGTCTGGATACGTCCGGTCAGGTTGACCTTTATGACGGGCGCACGGGCCAGAAATTCGCCCGCCCGGTGACGGTCGGCATGAAGTATGTCCTGAAGCTGCACCACCTTGTGGACGAAAAAATCCACGCGCGTTCGACCGGGCCTTACAGCCTTGTCACCCAGCAGCCGCTGGGCGGTAAAGCGCAGTTCGGTGGCCAGCGTTTCGGCGAGATGGAGGTCTGGGCGCTGGAAGCCTACGGCGCCGCCTACACCCTGCAGGAAATGCTGACGGTCAAGTCGGACGACGTTGCAGGCCGCACCAAGGTCTACGAAAGCATCGTCAAGGGCGAGGACAACTTCGAGGCCGGCGTACCGGAATCGTTCAACGTA
>JALWQC010000259.1 GCA_027080755.1 Paracoccaceae bacterium | reverse complement strand
GTGTTCGCCAGACATAGATTTCCCGCCGGTTTATTTATCCCCCCCTACGTCACCGCCGCCTTTTTCCTGTATTCCGGCCGGTCCCACAGGCGGTTGTCCAGGATCTCGGCCAGAACGTCCACGGCGTGGTGGATGTTGTTGGGCTCCAGATACATCGGGGTAAAGCCGAATCGCATGACGTCGGGGGCGCGGAAATCGCCGATGACGTCGCGGGCGATCAGGGCCTGCATGATGGCGTATCCCTCGGGGTGGCGCAGGGCGACATGGGCGCCGCGGGTGGCCGGATTGCGGGGCGAGGCCAGCGTGACCGTCGGGCAGCGGCGATCCACCAGCCCGATGAAAAGCTCCGACAGGGCGATAGATTCGCTGCGGAGTTCCGCCATATCCACCCCCTCCCAGATATCGAGAGCCGCCTCCAGTGCCGCCATCGCCAGCACCGGCGGCGTGCCGATCCGCATCCGGTTGATCCCCGTATCGGGCCGGTAATCCAGATCGAAGGCAAAGGGGGCCTCGTGGCCAAGCCAGCCGGAAAGCGCCGGCCGCACCGCGTTTTGCAGATGCGGGGTGACATAGATAAACGCCGGCGCGCCGGGGCCGCCGTTCAGGTATTTATAGGTGCAGCCAACAGCAAAATCCGCCCCCGTGCCGGTCAGATCGACAGGCAGCGCACCGGCAGAGTGGGCCAGATCCCAGACCGTCAGCGCCCCGGCCGCATGCGCCGCCGCCGTCAGGGCCGCCATGTCGTGCTTGCGCGCGCTTTGGTAATCCACCTCTGTCAGCATCACCACGGCCACGGTTTCGTCAATGGCTCCGGCCACGTCTTCGGGGGCGACGACCTTCAGGCTGTAGCCCTTGTCCAGCGTCCCGATCAGCCCTTGCGCCATATACAGATCGGTGGGGAAATTGCCGTTGTCGGACAGGATCACCCGCCGCTCGGGCCGCATTTCCAGCGCCGCCGACAGGGCCTGATAGACCTTGATCGTCAGGGTATCCCCGACAATAACAGACCCGTCCGGCGCCCCCACCAGCCCCGCGATCCGATCGCCCAGCTGCGTGGATTTCGCCATCCAGCCCGCCTTGTTCCAGCCGGTAATCAGCAACTTGCCCCATTCATCGAGCATAGTGGTCTGTACCCGCATAGCGGCCTTTGCCGGTAGCGGGCCAAGGGAATTTCCGTTCATGTAAACAAGGTCTTGCGGAATTTCGAATGCGGGACGGGTTCGGGAAAATACGCTCATTCCGGGCCTTTCGGTTTGCGGGGATTGCCCTATGATGCGGGGAAAGTCCGGTTTTGACAACAGATAAGGTCCCCATGAGCGAAATCTATATCGACGCCGACGCCTGCCCCGTCAAAGACGAAACCCTGCGCGTGGCCGAGCGCCACAAGGTCAGGGTCTATGTGGTGTCCAACGGCGGGCTGCGGCCCAACCCGCACCCGCTGGTGGAAACGGTGGTGGTGCCGGACGGGCCGGATGTGGCCGACATGTGGATCGCGGAGCGGGTCGGCAAGGGCGACATCTGCATCACGGCGGACATCCCGCTGGCCGCCAGATGTCTGGAATCGGGCGCCCGCGCCATCCGCCACAACGGCGAGGTTTTCACCCCCGCCAACATCGGCAACCAGCTGGCCATGCGCGACCTGATGGCCGACCTGCGCGAGGCCGACCCCTTTCGCCAGGGCCGCGGCAAGCCCTTCGCCAAGGCGGACCGGTCAAGGTTTCTGGAGGTTCTGGAACGCGAACTGCGCGCCGCCCTGCGGGATTGAAGCAAAAGAAAAGGCCCGGACATTTCTGTCCGAACCTTTGGAATAAGTGGTGAGCCGGCCGGGATCCGAACCCGGGACCTACTGATTAAAAGTCAGTTGCTCTACCAACTGAGCTACCGGCCCAACGAGGGACTAACTAGGCGGGTGCGGGTTTGGGGTCAAGAGGGAAATTCGCCCTATTCGGGGAAAATCGTAAATAGTTTCGATTCTTTTTTGCCATCTCCCCCGTGCCGGTCCCGCCAATCTGGCCAGCGGCGTCCATTGCGGTTATAGAGACGCCCATGACAAACGACTCTTTCCTTTCCGACGGTCTGGCGTTTCTGAAAATGCACGGGCTGGGCAATGATTTCGTGGTGGTTGATGCGCGCGGGCGTGACAACCCGATGACCCCTGCCCTGGCGCGGGCCATCGGCCACCGGCATTTCGGCATCGGTTTCGACCAGCTGGCCCTGATCCGCGATGCGGAGGATGCAACGGCGGCGGTGGATTACTGGAAGGCCGCCGGCTCGCTTTCCGATGCCTGCGGCAATGCCACCCGCTGCGTGGCGCGTCTGCTGATGGACGAAACCGGCGCGGCGGAAATCACCATTCGCACCGGCCGCGGCCTTCTGCCCTGTCAGGACGCGGGCGGGGGGCTGATTCGTGTCAATATGGGGCCGCCGCAGTTGGACTGGCAGGATATTCCGCTGGCCCGCGATGTGGACACGGTCAACCTGCCGATCGAGGGCGCCCCCGCGGCCACCGGCATGGGCAACCCCCATTGCACGTTTTTCGTGGCCGATGCGCAGGCGGTGGATCTGGATACGCTGGGGCCGCAAATCGAACACCACCCGCTTTTCCCCGAGCGCACAAACGTGCAGGTGGCACAAATCCTCGATCCGGGCAATATCCGGGTGCGGGTCTGGGAACGCGGGGTCGGGCATACGCTGGCCAGCGGGTCCTCGTCCTGCGCGGTTACGGTGGCGGCCGTACGCAAGGGGCTGAGCGATCGCAAGGTAACCGTGCATCTGGACGGCGGGGATCTGGGGATCGACTGGCGCGAGGATGGCGTCTGGATGACCGGCCCGACCATGCTGGTGGCGCGCGGCACGCTGTCGCCGGAATTTCTGGAAACCGCGACATGAGCACCCCGCCGATTTTCGCCACTTTCGGCTGCCGCCTGAACGCCTATGAAACCGAGGCCATGCGCGAGCTGGGCGCCGAGGCCGGACTGGAAGGCGCGGTTGTGGTCAACACCTGCGCCGTCACCGCCGAGGCCGTGCGCTCTGCCAAGCAACGCATCCGCAAGCTGCGCCGTGAAAACCCCGACGCCAGGGTCATCATCACCGGTTGCGCCGCCCAGACGGAACCCGAAACCTTCGCCGGAATGCCCGAGGTCGATCTGGTCCTTGGCAACCTCGAAAAGATGCAGCCGGACACATGGCAGGGGCTGGCCGGACAGGATTTCATCGGGGAAACCGAAAAGATCCGCGTGGACGACATCATGGCCGCCACCGAAACCGCCGGCCATCTGATCGACGGATTCGGCACGCGGGCGCGGGCCTATGTGCAGGTGCAAAACGGCTGCGACCATCGTTGCACCTTCTGCATTATCCCCTTCGGGCGCGGCAACTCGCGCTCGGTTCCTGCCGGTGTGGTGGTGGAACAGATCCGGCGGCTGGTGGACAGGGGCTATAACGAGGTGGTGCTGACCGGCGTCGATCTGACCAGCTGGGGCGACGATCTGCCCGCGCGCCCCCGTCTTGGCGATCTGGTGCAGCGCATCCTGCGGCTGGTGCCGGACCTGCCGCGCCTGCGCATCAGCTCCATTGATTCCATAGAGGCCGACCCGGCCCTGATAGACGCCATCGCCGGCGAGTCCCGCCTGATGCCGCACCTGCATTTGTCGCTGCAGGCGGGGGACAACATGATCCTGAAACGCATGAAACGCCGCCACGCGCGCGAGGATGCGATCCGCTTTTGCGAGGACATGCGCAAAGCTCGCCCCGATATTGTCTTTGGCGCCGATATTATTGCAGGCTTTCCCACCGAAACCGACGCGATGTTTGAAAACTCGTTAAAGCTGGTGGAAGAATGCGGCCTGACGTGGCTGCATGTGTTTCCCTATTCGGCCCGCACCGGCACGCCCGCCGCGCGGATGCCCCCCGTCAACGGCGCCGTGATCAAGGAGCGCGCCGCCCGTCTGCGCGCCGCCGGCGATGCCCGCGTTCAGGCCCATCTGGCCGCCGAGCATGGCAAAACCCGTGACGTCCTGACCGAAAACCCCCACATGGGCCGCACCGAGGGCTTTACCGAGGTCCGCTTCCCCACCCCGCAACCCGTTGGGAAAATCCTGCGTGTGCGCATAAGCGGCCATGATGGCACGCAGCTATTGGCAGAATAACCCATGCACCCGAACCGGACCTTTCGCAAAACCGACCCCGCCCACACGCTTGAATTCGCCCGCCAGCGGGGCTTTGGCGTGCTAAGCGTCAACGGCGAAAACGGCCCCGTCGCCGCCCATGTTCCCTTTGTAATTTCGCCCGATGGCACGCAGGCCGATATGCATCTTGTGCGCTCCAACCCGCTGTTGGCGGCGCTGGAGACGGCGCAACCGGCCTTGCTGGCGGTGTCGGGGCCGGATGCCTATATCTCGCCGGACTGGTACGGGGTCGCGGATCAGGTGCCGACGTGGAACTATGTCGCCGTGCATCTGCGCGGGGATCTGCACCGCCTGCCGCAAGAGGAAATTCTGGACAGCATCACCCGCCTGTCACAGCATTTCGAAGCCCGCCTTGCCCCGAAAACCCCGTGGAAGCTGGACAAGGTTGCCCCCGAAAAGCTGGCAAAAATGACGCGCATGATTGTGCCGCTGCGGCTGGAAATCCGCACGATGGACAGCACGTGGAAGCTGGGCCAGAACAAGCCGGACGGGGCAATTTCCGGAGCGGCGCAGGGGCTGCAGACCTCGGATATCGGGCAGGAAATCGGGGCGATGATCACGCTTTTGCGACAGCTTTCCGATTGACCGGACCGCCCCCGCGCCACTACGCTGGGGTTTTCCTGTCCTGTCGAGGTTCTGCATGAAACTGTATTACGCCCCCGCATCCCCCTTTGTGCGCAAGGTTATGATCGCCCTGCACGAGGCAAAGCTGCGCGATCGTGTCGAACTTCTGCAAGTGGCAATCACCCCCATTGCCCCCGGCGATGACGTACCGGCCCATAACCCGCTGGGCAAAATCCCCTGTCTGGTGCGCCCCGACGGCACCCCGCTCTATGACAGTCGGGTGATTACGCGCTATCTGGCCAGCCTTGCCCCCGACGCCGGCCTTTACCCCGAGGGTGCGGCCCTGTGGGACGCCCTGACCCTGGAGGCCACGGCCGACGGCATCATGGAGGCCGCCGTCCTGATGACATATGAATCCCGCATCCGCCCCGAAAACATGGTTTACACCCCCTGGCTGGAGGCCCAGTGGCAAAAAATCGACCGCGCCCTGAGCGTGTTGGAGGACCGCTGGATGTCCCATCTGAACGGGCCGGCTACCCTGCCGGTTCTGGCGATCGGGGCCGCGCTCGGCTATGTCGATTTCCGCCACCCCGACCGCAACTGGCGCGCCACCCATCCCGTGCTGGCCGCATGGGAAGCCGAAACCGCCAAACGCCCCTCGCTGGCCGCCACCAGCCCCGAGGGATAGGCGAAAAAGGCGCCCGCATGTCGTTTAGCAACTGTATCTTTACGCCGTTCTCCATGGTGTATTTCTGGCTAGCATTGCATTCGCGATGATGATGAGTTTTCTGGCGACGGCGATGAGGACGATCTTGTGTGGTTTTCCTTTGTCCTTCAGGC
>JALWQC010000258.1 GCA_027080755.1 Paracoccaceae bacterium | reverse complement strand
CCGGTAGCGGGTCGGGTGCCACGAATGCCCCCCCGACAACGTCCTGATCCGGCGCATAGAGGCCGCACGCGCCCAGCTTCTGGACGGGGAATGGAAGCTGTCGCGCGCCAAACAGTGGCGCTTTCTGGACCGGAATTTGCAGGAAACCAGCGATATCGGGCAATTCGACGATCTGCGCATCCCGACCGATCTGACCAGCGACAAGATTATCGAAAGCTTCGTCTCGCCCGAGCGCATGTCGATCTGGAAAATCCCCGCCTTTGTCCGGCAGCTGGACCAGTCCGGCTTTTCCACCGTGCGCCACCGGCTGTTTTTCCAGGCGCAGCTGTCGGTCCCCCTGATGCTGGCGGGGATGGTGATGCTGGGGGCGGTTTTTGCCGTGCGCCCGTCGCGCTTCGGACAGGCCGGCGTGCTGGCTCTGGTCGCGGTTTTGTCCGGTTTTGTCCTGTTCGCCCTGAAAAATGTTGCCGAATCCCTTGGCGAGGCGCAAGAAGTTCCGGTAATGATGGCAGCCTGGGCGCCACCGGTTGCAATATTGTTAATGACACTGGCGATGATTTTACATTTCGAGGACGGATGACAAACCCTTTTACATTTCTGATACGGCGAACGGCCCTGTGGCTGGCGATGGGTCTGCTGGCGCTCTGGCCGGCAATCGCGCCGGCCCAAAGCGCGCCGCCGCTTAGCCTGCTGGCGGATTCGATCTATCTGAACCAGACCACCGGCGATCTGGTGGCCACGGGCAATGTGCAGGTGTTTTATCAGGGGCGGGTGCTGAGCGCACAGGAAATCCGCTATAATTCCGTCACCAAAACCATCAAGGCCGAGGGCCCCCTGCAAATCACCGACGCGGACGGCACCATTGTCACCGCCGCCTATGCGGAACTGTCGAGCGACCTGAAAGAGGCCCTGATCCGCAGCGCCCGCTTTCTGCTGGCCGAACAGCTGCAACTGGCCGCGACCGAGGCCCGCCGCAGCGCCGGACGCTTCAACACGCTGACGAATGTGGTGGCCAGTTCCTGCCAGGTTTGCGCCTCGCGGCCGACTCCGGTCTGGCAGATCCGCGCGGAACAGGTGATCCACGACGAGGAAAAGCAGCGCATCTATTTCCGCAAAGCCCGATTCGAGGTGCTGGGCCTGCCGATCCTGTATCTGCCCTACCTGCGCATCCCCTCGCCCGAGGTCAAACGCGCCACCGGCTTCCTGCGCCCGATTTTCCTGTCCTCCACCAGTCTGGGCGACGGGATCAAGCTGCCCTATTACGCCACCTTCGGCACCAGCGCCGATATGACCATCACCCCGACCCTGACCCTGCAGGGGGCGTTTCTGCTGGATACCGAAGTGCGCAAACGTTTTGCCAATGGCGGGTTCGATGTCTTTGGCGCCGTGGCCCTGCGTGACAGCACCGGCATTCTGAACCGCGGCTATCTGACCACGAACGGCAAATTCACCCTGTCCAACGATGTTGTGCTGTCCTTTGACGCCACGGCCGTTACCGACAACGGCTTCATGCGCCAGTTCGGCTATGACGAAACCGACCGTCTGGTCAGCGAGGTCCGCGCGCAGCGCTATCGGGAGCGCAGCTATTTTTCCATCGTCGGCGCGGTGCTGAACAGCCTGCGGGACGACGAAAACAACGCCACCATCCCCCTGGTCCTGCCCGAGATTTCCTATCGCAGCTATGGCACGGATCCGGTTTTCGGTGGCAAGCTCGGCTATGAATTCAACGCCGTGGGGCTTAGCCGCCAGATCGGGCAGGATGTGGCGCGGGTCGGAGGCTCGGTTGACTATACGATCCCGCTGGAATTCTCGGACGGGATACAGGCCACGGGGTTTGCGCGGGCGGATCTGGATCTGTATCGCGTCTGGAACGGCCCCTACCCGAACCGGGTGTTGCTGAACCTGCACCCCACCATCGGGGCGGAACTGCGCTGGCCGCTGGAAAAAACCACCGAACGCGCACAGCATATTTTCGTGCCGGTGGTGCAGCTGATGTATACCGCCGATCCCGCCTTTAACGATGTCGTCCCGAACGAGGATTCCATTCTGGCCGAGTTCGACGAAACCAATCTTTTCGCCCTTAGCCGCTATCCCGGGCGCGATGCCTCGGAAATCGGGTTCCGCGCCAATATCGGGGCCTCCTACAGCATCTATGCCAAGGACGGCTGGCAGCTGGGACTGGCGGGCGGGGTTGTGCTGCGGTCCAACCCGTCCACGCAGTTCACACAGGATATTCTGGGGGCCTTGCGCATCGAATACCCCGGCCGGTTGCGGTTTACCAACCGGTTCCTGTTTGACGAAAACCTGAACATCAAGCGGCTGGAATCGGACCTGACGCTGCATCGGGACAACTGGGATATAAGCGGCGCTTTCGTGCATCTTGGCCCCGACCCGCTGGCCGGATCGCCCGTGGCCCGCACCGAGGCCTCGCTTGACGGGAAATACCGTTTTGCCGACAACTGGGAATTCTCGGCCGGCTGGACCCGCGACTTCATCTCCGGCAGCGATGTCACCGCCAGCACCGGCCTGACATACGGCAACGAATGTATAGAGGTCGGCCTGTCCCTGACGCGCCGTTTCACATCCTCTATCAGCGTGCCTTCTGCTACGGACGTAAATCTGGTAATTGAGCTTGCAGGATTCGGCGGAATTTCGCAAAATACATGGCCGGCATCGCGCTGCGCCTACTAATGATTGAGAGGTTGGGAATTATGGGCAGATTGGTTAACTGGTTAATAGTCGCGGCACTGGCCGCTTTTGCCCTCGGTAGCCCCGCGCGGGCGCAGAACCCCTATTCCGCGGCCTATACGGTCAACGGCGCAATCATCAGCAATTACGATATAAGTCAGCGGGTTAAGCTGCTACGCGCCCTTGGCTTCCGCGGCCCGAACCCGCAAAAGGCGGCTGTGGAACAGCTGATCGGGGACCGGCTGAAAATGTCGGCCGCGCGGGATATCGGGATTAACCTTGCTGCCGGCGCGCTGGAGCGGGGAATCGAATCCGCCGCGAAAAACGCCGGGCTGAGCGCCGATGCCCCTTGGGGCAAGGCCCGTGCGCAAGGCGTTTCGCGCGAGGCTTTCGAGGAATTCTACAAAACCCAGATCATCTGGCGCGAGCTGGTGCAGGCGAAATTCCGCCAGATTGCCGACCCGACCAGCGTCGATATCGACAATGCCATCAATGCCGCCGCCGCCGTGACACAGGAAACCATCCTGCTGGCCGAAATCGCCCTGCCCTTTGCCGAACGGGGCGAGGCCGCGACCCTGGCCTTTGCCGAACGCCTGTCCAACGACCTGAACAAGGGCGCGAGTTTTGAAGAGGCGGTAAAACGCTTCTCCCGTTCCCCCACCGCGGCTAATGGCGGGCGCATCGGCTGGCTGGCGCCCGAACGTCTGCCCGCCCCGATCGCCGCGCAGGTGCTGGGTCTGCCCAGCGGTCAGGTTTCCAAACCGGTGCGCGTGCCGACCGGCGTTCTGATCCTGAAGGTTGTCGCCACCAAGGTACTGAGCAGCCCGCTGAAAAAACAGGTCTCTGTGCGCTATGCGGTGCTGGACCTGTCCGCCCGCCCCGATCCCCTGGCCGAGGCAAAGCGCCTGCAACGGCGGCTGGACGAATGTTCGCCTGCTACCTCGAATGCGGCGGATTACGGCGGCTCCAGCGGCCTGTTCGGGCCGGTCTCGGTGAACGAGGTGCCGGCGGATATCGCGATCTCGCTGGCGCGGCTGATGCCCGGACGCAGTGAAATTCTGGTTAACGGCGACTCCGTGCAGCTGGTGCAACTGTGCAATCGCACCACCGATCTGGACGAGGCCGTAAAGGCCCAGGTCACCAATGGCGTCTTCGGGCAAAAGCTCGGCAAACTGGCCGAGGGGTATCTGCTGGAACTGCGCCGCGCCGCCGTTATCGAAAAACGATGACCGGAAAACCCGTCGCCCTGACCCTTGGCGAACCGTCCGGGATCGGGGGCGAAATCAGCCTGAAGGCTTGGCAGGCCCTGCGCGATGAAATGCCGTTTTTCCTGCTGGCCGACACGGACCACATGCGCACCCTGTCGCAGCAATCCGGCCTGCCGGTCGTGGAAATCGCCACCCCGGCCGAGGCCGCGAGCGCCATGCAAAACGGCCTGCCGGTTCTGCCGCACCCCCTGCCCGCGCCAGTCATTCCCGCACAGCCCGACGCCCGCAACGCCCCCGAGGTGGTCGCCATGATCCGCCGCGCGGTAGAGCTGACGCAACAGGGGCAGGCCTGCGCGCTGACCACCAACCCGATCCACAAAAAGGCGCTACAGGACGGGGCCGGTTTTGCCTTTCCGGGGCATACGGAATTTCTGGCCGCGCTTGGCCATGTGGAACGGCCGGTGATGATGCTGAGCGCGCCGGAACTGCGGGTCGTGCCGGTGACCATCCATATCGCGATTGCCGATGTCCCCGATGCGCTGACACCGGCCCTGCTGGAACAGACCATCCGCGTCACCCACCGCGCCATGATCGACGATCTGGGCATCCGCGCCCCGCGCATCGCCGTGGCCGGCCTGAACCCGCATGCCGGCGAGGGCGGCGCCATGGGGACAGAGGAAATCACCATGATCGCCCCGCTGCTGCAACGCCTGCGGGCCGAGGGGCTGGATCTGCGCGGGCCACTGCCGGCGGACACCATGTTCCATCCGGCGGCGCGCGAAACCTATGATCTGGCGCTGTGCATGTATCACGATCAGGCGCTTATCCCCATCAAAACGCTGAACTTTTCCGCCGGCGTCAACACCACGCTCGGCTTGCCGTTCATCCGCACCTCGCCCGATCACGGCACCGCCTTCGACATTGCCGGCAGCGGCCGCGCGGACCCGACCTCCCTGATAGAGGCCCTGCGCACCGCCCGCGCCATGGCCGCAAACCGGGGCACATTATGAGCGCTCAAGACGGCCTGCCCCCCCTGCGCGAGGTGATTGCGCAGCACGGGTTGAACGCGAAAAAATCGCTGGGGCAGAATTTCCTGCTCGACCTGAACCTGACGTCCAAGATCGCGCGCCGTGCGGGGGACCTGTCGGCCTGCGACGTGCTGGAAATCGGCCCCGGCCCCGGCGGCCTGACCCGCGCCCTGCTGATGGAAGGGGCGCGCAAGGTGGTGGCGATCGAACGCGACGCGCGCTGCCTGCCGGCCCTGGCCGAGGTGTCAAACGCCTACCCCGACCGCCTGCAGGTGATCGAGGGCGACGCGCTGGAGATCAACCCGCTGGACCATCTGCAAGCCCCCGTGCGCGTGGTCGCCAACCTGCCATATAACGTCGGGACCGAGCTGCTGGTGCGCTGGCTGACTCCGCCGGACTGGCCGCCGTTCTGGCAAAGCCTGACCCTGATGTTCCAAAAAGAGGTGGCGCAGCGAATCGTCGCGCAGCCCGGCTCCAAGGCCTACGGGCGTCTGTCGGTGCTGGCACAATGGCGCTGCGAGGCGCGGCTTGCCTTTGAACTGCCGCCCCAAGCCTTTACCCCGCCGCCGAAGGTGACCTCGGCCGTGGTGCATCTGGAACGGCTGGAAACGCCGCGCTATCCGGCCAATGCACGGGATCTGTCACGCACGGTGGCGCTGGCCTTCGGGCAGCGGCGCAAGATGCTGCGCGCCAGCCTGAAATCGCTGGGCAAGGATGTGGCC
>JALWQC010000257.1 GCA_027080755.1 Paracoccaceae bacterium | reverse complement strand
CAAAGGGGAATCGGGATCCAGCAGCATCCCCGGCATCTTTGCCCACAGGCCCGGCTCGGACACCGGCACCACGGCCGAGCGCGCCAGCAACCCCGCATTTCCAAAGGAGGTCTGCCCTGCCCCGCCCGCCGCCAGACGGTCCACCAGCGTTACCTGCCAGCCGTCACGGCGCAGATATTCCGCCGCGCTGACGCCGGTAATTCCCGCCCCGATCACAATCGCTGTATCTGCCTGCATGGTGCCTCCGTTTCGGGGAGCGTAGGCAGGAAACGGGGCATAGGCAAGCGGGGGAAATTTTCTTGAATTTTACAAAATTTTTATATAAAATATCTGCACATAAATGATTTTGGAGTGTTCGACATGAAACTTTTCGCCCTGACAGCCGCCGCTGTTGCCTTCACATCCAACGCTATCGCTGGCACCGTGGCCTATGTTGCCCCAGCCGCCCCTGTAGCAACGGGAGAATCCGCCACGATGGGTGGGGCTGGCACGTGGCTGATCCCGCTGGTTGCCATTGCCCTGATCGCGCTGGCTATGTCGAGTGGACAAAAGAAATAAATCTTTCAGTTTTCAAATAAAAGGAAAATACCATGAAACTTTTTGTCCTGACAGCCGCCGCTGTTGCCTTCGCATCCAACGCCATCGCCGGCACCGTGGCCTATGTTGCCCCCGCCGCCCCCGTAATAGTGGAAGAGCCGGCCACGATGGGCGGGTCCGGCATGTGGTTGATCCCGCTGGTTGCCATTGCATTGATTGCGCTGGCTATGTCGCAGACCGAACACTAGGGCGTAGACCCAAGTATCACGAAAAGGGCGCCTGATCGGGGTGCCCTTTTTGGTTAAACGCCCAGAATTTCCAGCACTTCGGCCAGTTTCTGTTCCACCAGCGCCGCGTCGCCGCGGGATTCTATGTTCAGGCGCACCAGCGGCTCGGTAGAGGAGGACCGCAGGTTCATCCGCCAGTTGCCGAAATCCATGCTTAACCCGTCGTCATGGGTGATGGCGCGGGCCTCGCCTCTCAAAACATTTTCCACCTTTTGCAGCGCGGCGGCCGGGTCGTCGATTTCAAAGTTCCGCTCCCCCGAGCCGGGAAAGGCCGCCTGCCGTTCCACCACCAGATCCGCCAGCGAGGTGCCGGTGACCGAGATCAGCTCTGCCACCATCAGCCAGGGGATCATGCCGCTGTCGCAGAACATGAAATCGCGGAAATAGTGGTGCGCGCTCATCTCGCCGCCGTAAATGGCGTTCTGTTCGCGCATGGCGGCCTTTATGTGGGCGTGTCCCGTGCGGCTTTGCACGGCCTTACCGCCGGCCTTGGCGACGATGTCCTGTGTGTTCCAGATCATGCGCGGATCGTGGATGATCGTGGCGCCGGGATGATCCAGCAGCGCCGTTTGCGCCAGCAGGCCGACGATGTAATAGCCGTCGATAAACCGCCCCGCGCCGTCAAAGAAGAAACAGCGGTCGAAGTCGCCATCCCATGCTACGCCGAAATCCGCGCCGTTTTCCACCACGGCCGCTGCCGTGCGGGGCTGGTTTTCGGGGATCAGCGGGTTGGGGATGCCGTTGGGAAAGCTGCTGTCGGGTTCGTGATCCATGCGGATGAATTCCAGCCGGGCGCCGGCCGCGTGCAGCTGGCGCGCGATCTCGTCAAAGGCGGGACCGGCGGCGCCGTTACCGGCGTTTACCAGAATTTTCAGCGGTTTCATCTTTGCCGGATCAATGAAGGACAGAACCTTGGCCGCATAGGCGGCGCGGATGTCCTGACGGGTGACGCTGCCCGCGTGGTCGGGGCGCAGGAACTTGCGGTTTTCAGCCAGCATTTTGATGTCGGCCAGCTCGGTTTCCGGGTCCAGCGGGCGCGAGCCGGCGCCGACCAGTTTCATCCCGTTATAGGTGATAGGGTTGTGCGAGGCCGTGACCTCTATCCCGCCGTCGGCTTTCAGGTAGTCGGTGGCGAAATAGATTTCCTCGGTGCCGCACATGCCGATGTCGATCACATCGACCCCCATGTCCGTCAGCCCGTCCACCAGCGAGTTTTTCAGCTCTTCCGAGGTTTCGCGCACGTCCCCGCCCACGACCACAAGATGCGGCGACAGGCTTTGCGCAAAGGCGGCACCGATGTCATAGGCGATGCAGGTGGACAGCTCCTCGCCCAGTTTTCCGCGGATGTCGTAGGCTTTGAAACAGGTTAGTGAACGCATGTGGACCCCTTGCAATACTTCACGGGGGTTTTGCCGCATTGCAGCGCGATTGCCAAGGGCCTAATAGGTCGCAACGTCAAGGGTTTTCACGCTCACTTTTCGGTGAAATCCCGCCGAGACTTGACTTAGGTCAACGAGTTGTCAACTTATCGCATTGATATTACCCGCCGCACGCATATACTTGTGGAAGCGAAATCAACGAAAGGCAAGACTATGAAATTGACAACACTCGCCATGGCTGGCGCTCTGGCACTGGCATCGACCGGTACCTTTACCGTAACCGCATCGGCCGAGGGCATGGATCAGGCTTCCATCGTCGAAGCCGCGCTGGCAGGTGGTGACGCCGCTGCCGGTGAAAAAGTTTTCAAAAAATGCAAGGCCTGCCACATGATCGGTGAAGGCGCGAAAAACCGCACCGGTCCGGCCCTGAACAATATCGTCGGGTCTGTTATCGCCTCTGTCGAGAAATTCAAATACTCCAAGGGGATGGTTGCCCGTCACGAGGCTGGCGATGTCTGGACCGTTGAAAATCTGGACGCATGGCTGACCAAGCCGAAGAACTTCGTTGCCAAGACAAAGATGTCCTTCGCCGGTCTGCGCAAGGCTGAAGATCGTGCAAACGTCATTGCCTATCTGGCCACATTTGCCGACAAATAAGCCGGACAGCTGAAAATCGAAAACGCGGTGCCGAATTTTCGTGCGCCGCGTTTTTTTGTCTGCTAGCGTCGGGGAATGAAACGCTTTTTATCTATTATCTGGCTGCTGGCCCTTGCCGCCTGTAGCGACCTGCCCCCCTACGGGGTGCTGACAAGCCCCGAAACGCCGCCGGTTGCAGGCCGGCAGATCAGCATTACCACATGGAATCTGGGCTATGCCGCGCTGGGGGAAGGCGCGGATTTTATCACGGACGGCGGCACACATCTGCGCGCCCTTTCCGCCGGCGATATTGCCACCGCGACCGGCCATATTGCCACCACGGCCCGCAGTTTCGGTAGTGATTTCCTGTTTTTTCAGGAGGTCGCCCGCGCCGGTTTCCTGACCCGCAACGTGCCGCTTCTGGCCACGCTTGAAAGCGCCCTGCCCGACTATACCCCCCTGTTCTGGCCCGGCCTGCACCTGTCCGAGCCGCCCGACCCGTTAGCGCTGGCAAACGGCCCTGCCCTGTTTGCCCGCCACATGACACCGGAGATCCGCGCGCTGGAAATCCCGCAGGAGGCCGGCAGCTATCTTCTGGGGATCAAGCGTTATATGGGGGTTCTGGTAACGGAAATCCCGATCCGCAATTCCCGCCACAACTGGGTACTGGTCAATCTGCATCTGTCCGCTTTCGACCCGAACGCCGACACGCGCCGTGCGCAGGCCCGCACCGTGCTGGAATTTGCGCAGCGCGAATACGACAAGGGCAATTATGTCGTGCTTGGCGGCGATTGGAACATGCGCCTGCGGGATACGGATTTTGCCCATAGCACCGCGCCGGAATATCTGGAATGGCTGGTGGATTTCCCGCAGAATATGCTGCCCGACGGCTGGAAAATTGCCATCGATCCGGCCCGTCCGACCGTGCGCACGCTGCAAAAGCCCTATGTGGCGGGGGAAAACTATACCGCGATTATTGACGGGTTTATTACCTCGCCCAATGTGGCGGTGGTGCGGGTCTCGACCCTCGATACCGGATTTCGCGACACGGACCACCAGCCGGTAACCGGGGTGTTCCGCGCGCGGTGAGCAGGGCGGGGAAAACCGCCCTGCACGGGATTACGCCTTGTTTTCCGCGTTCCAGAAATAGGCCACGAGCATCCCCAGCAGCCCCCAGTTGATGGCGGACATGCCCAGCGACCGGCCGGTGAATTCCGCGGCCAGTTCCGGCGGGACGACGCCGCCAAAGGCATCCGGATGCGGGGCGCCGATGATATGGGGCAGCGCGATCAGAAACAGCCCGATCCCCCATTTCACCCAGTCCTTGCCAAACACCAGCAGCCCGATCCCGACGCCCGAGGCAATGACCGTTCCGGCCCACCAAAGCTGACGCGGGCGCAATTCCGCCGCATACATCCCGGGCAGTTCCGGCGCCAGCCCCAGCGAGGGCAGCAGGATCAGCGCGGCATAGCCGGCCAACCCCCAAAGGATCCCCTGCCGCGGTGAAATTGTGATTCCGCGCGTGTTGACATAGGCAAAAATCGCCACCGCCATCAGGGCAAAGGCCACATAGGTTGCGACACTGGCGACGAAGGTCAGCACAACGCGCATGACATCCCATTCGATTTCCACGTCCGGCATCTCGCGGGTGACATCGGCAAAATGCACCAGCTGGCCGGTCTCGTAAAGCTCGGCCTCCAGTATCAGGGGTTCAAGCATAATTGTTTGCAACACGGCGACAATCAACCCTGTTACAAAGCCAGCGAGCAACGCGCTGACGACCATTTTTTTCAGCATATCAGTGGCAGGGGAAGCCGGCCGAGTGGCGCACGTCATGCGCGGAATCATGCAGCGTCGAGGCGCTGGCCATGCCCGTGGCGTAGAACAGGCCAAGGCCCATGAAGGCCACCAGAACGATCGACAGAAGGGCCGATTCGGATTTGGCGGCGGTATGTGTAGCAGTTGTCATTTTCGATACTCCTTGCTGTCTCACCCGACAGCGTTCGTTGATGTTTACGCAGGGCCGGTCTCCTGGCTTGTGGCTCGAACGCGCGACATCCCTTCCCGGTTTGCACCAGTGGTAATGATGTCCCGCTCGCCACATACAGTCGCGGGGGCGGCTGCGGCATCGGGCCCCTGATGGGTAGTCCCTGACCGCATTCCCGTTTCATCCCCGAATGTTTCAACATTCACACGGGGAACCTTGCGCGTCCAGCTTTCGGGGAATTCCCCCCCCGAGTCAAGATTTTTCAGCCCTTCAGGGCCGTTTTGCGCCGTTTATATTCGTCTTCGTCGATTTCCCCGCGGGCAAAACGCGCCTGCAGGATGTCCAGCGCCGCGGGGCCGCCCCTGTCCGCCGGCCCGTTGCCCGTGCCGGTAAGGCGCAGCACCAGAACCACGGCAATCACCAGCGCCAGAAAGACCAGAAGCATCATCAGCGGCCCTGTGAACCAGCCACCGCCATAACCCATACCCATGCCGCCCATGCCCATACCGCCGTAACCGGTGCCATAGCCCTGCCCGGGTTGCAAATCCGCCAGAGCCGGCTGTGCCAGCCATCCTGCTGTGGCCAAAGTGAATATTCCCTTAATTGTCATTGTCGGAATCCTCTTCGTCATCACCCTGCATCAGTTCAAGGATATGGTCGGGGATGTCGGCGGCCGTGAATTTCGCCTGTTCCGCGCTGTCATGGGCAAAGGCGATGATCGCCGCCAGATCGGCACCGGTAAGGGAGATCTGTTCGCCCAGTTCATCCTCTTGCATCATAATCATCGGGCCGGCCCCGCGCCACATACGGGCGGCAAAATCG
>JALWQC010000256.1 GCA_027080755.1 Paracoccaceae bacterium | reverse complement strand
CGATAGCCGCTATGCCCTTCGTGATAGGCCAGATACTGGTTGAAGGCATCCTCCGGCTTGATTCCCAGCGTTTGTGCCGATTTGTTCATATACCAGCCGATAAAATCCGTTGAATCCCCGAAATCGTTGCGGCTGGCGCGGCGGTTGCCTGTATCCTTGCGATACCAGTCCCACGTCCCGTCCACTGCCTGCGCATAGCCTTCGGCGCTGGAAATCCGGCCGGTGGGAATGATGCCCAGAAAAAATGTCCGGCGGGTTTTGACCCTGCCGCGATAGCTGGATTCCTTCCAGATCGTTGCCATCTGGACCGCGACCGGAATACCCCATTCCCGTTCCGAGGCCTGAAGGTCCTTCAACCAGCCGCGTTTTTGTTCCAGCACCGCGCAGGCATCCGTCTGGTTGACAGGGGGCCGCCCCCCGCCCGCGCAGGAGCCCAGAACCAACATGAAAAGAATTGCGTATTTACGCATTTTTCTGCCTCGAATGATAACTGCCCGGATATTTTTATCCTTGTTGGCAGTATCAAACGCCAATTCCGCGCAAAAATCAACAGGCGCTATTGTGCCGGTAGTTTGAAGGCCTTGGCCTCGGCATTGCTTAGCTGTTCGCCCTGTTTGCGTTTCAGCAGGATTTCGCGGGCGCGGGCATAGGTGTCGTCCTGCCAGAAAATCATGCAGCCGTTGCAGCCCTTGCCACAGCAGCCCTCGGTGCCGACGCGGTTGGTTTTGAAACGGCGGGTGCGGTTGTCCTCGCCAATGGAGTCCGCCAGCGCATCGCGGCGTTTTTCATACAGCTTGTCGTCGCGCTTGTCGGCGGCTTCCAGATTTTGCACCACCTTGTCGAACTTCACACGGTTCCACTGTTCCTCGGTCAGGGCCTTTTCCTTGCGCAGCACGGTGAAGGCGGGGAAGCGGGCCTTCAGATCGTCGATATCCTCGTGGTCGAACAGGGCAAAGGGGAAGCGCACGGTGGTTTGCGAGCCGCCATGAATGACCTCTTTCCGCTCGCCCGTATCGGCCACCTCGAAATCATAGGCGCGCAGCAGCACGGTTTCGCGGCTGATGGGGGAGACGAAATCCAGCACCTCGCCGGCCTCCAGCTTGTTCTTCACATCGACCAGAAAGGCGTCTTCGGTAACCTCGCGCACCACGCCGGCATATTCCCACTGCGCCATGCTGGCGGTGTTTTCGTAGTCATGGGCGTAATTGGACAGCCGCCCCTCGTGGAAGGCCAGCGTATAGCCACGGTTGCCCACGCTATCGAGTTCGCGCAGATACTTGCGCGGGTCCCAGTTATCCGGATCGGCATAGTAATCGTCAATCGCCATGCGATAGGCCCGCGCCACCACGGCAACATAGTATTCCGACTTGCCGCGCCCCTCGACCTTCAGACTATCGACGCCGATGCGCAGGTAATCGTTCAGCTTCGGCATGATGCACAGGTCGCGCGAGTTGAGGATGTAGGAACCCCGCCCGTCCTCCTCTATCGGCATAAGTTCGCCGGGGCGGCAGCCTTCTTCCAGCAGGAATTCGAACATGTCCTTGTTGGATTCGTTGATATCCAGCGGCTGCACCGTGCCGTCCTTCAGCCGCATCCGCACGTTGTAATTCCAGCGGCAGGAGTTGGCGCAGTTGCCCTGGTTGGCGCCGCGCTCGGCCATGAAATTCGACAGCAGACAGCGGCCCGAGTAGGTCATGCACATGGCGCCGTGGACGAAGGCCTCCAGCTTTACATCGGGGCATTTTTCGCGGATTTCCTCCAGCTCGGCAAAGGACACCTCGCGCGCCAGCACCACCAGTTCCGCGCCCTGTGCCTGCCAGAATTTCACCGACAGCCAGCTGGAGACATTGGCCTGTGTGGAAATATGCAGGGGCAGTTCGGGCGCGCGTTCCTTGACATACTGGAACACTCCCGGGTCGGCGATGATCAACCCGTCGGGCTGCACCTTGCGCACGGTTTCGATGTATTCGTCCAGCTTGGGAATGTCCTTGTTGTGCGAAAACAGGTTCAGGGTCAGATAGGCGCGCTTGCCGTGGGCGTGGCAGAATTCCACCCCCTCTATCACCTGTTCCAGCGAAAACTCGGATTTTGTGCGCAGGCTCATGTCCGGCGTGCCCAGATAGACCGCATCGGCACCATACAGCACGGCCATTTTCAACTTGCGCAGATTGCCCGCAGGCATCAGCAGCTCGGAACGTTTTTGCATCGGTTTTCCTATACCAGAAAGGCCAGAATAAGCGGAATCGCCATGATCGACATCAGCGTAGAGGCCATCACCAGCCCCGCGACCTGATCACTGTCGGCCTTGTATTTTTCAGCCAGCATATAGGACGTAACCGCCACCGGAGTCGAGACCTGCATGATCAGCACCGCCAGCGCTACGGGGGGCAGGGCAAACAGGCTGCCGACCCCCCATGCCACGGCAACACAGATGCCGTATTTCCCCGCCGCCAGCCAGATGGAGCGCCCGATGGAGCCCGGTTTCAGGCGCACCATCGCCACGCCCAGCGTAATCAGCATGACCGGAATTGCGATCTGCCCCAGCAGCTCCAGCGTGTTCATTGTCCATTCCGGCAAGTGCCAGCCCTGCACCAGAAACACCCCGCCCAGAAGGGTGGCCCAGACGATCGGCTCTTTCAGGGCGGCCTTGGGCGAACTGTGCCCCGACACCACCCAGACCCCGAAAGTAAAGGACAGCACCGCCATGATAGCAAAGACGATCACCGCATAATCCAGACCGGTGGCCCCAAAGGCAAACAGCGCCAGCGGCAGGCCCAGATTGCCGGTATTGCCAAAGGTCAGCGGTGCCAGATAGGTGCGCACATCCAGCCGCGCCAGCCGGATCAGCACATAGACCACTCCGGCTACAACGGCATAGGTGGCCAGCGCGGCCAGCGCCGTGGCGCGCAGGGCCTGCGGGGAAATCTCGGTTTTGACCAGTGCGGTGAAAATCAGCGCGGGGACGGACAGGGACATGGTCAGGCGGGTCACAAACTCCACCCGGTATTCCAGCCCCGACCTGACCCAGACAGCCCCGATCCCGGCCAGAATGATCACCGGCGCGATGATTTGCAGAACTTGAAGAACAAGGGTCATATGCCTACCTTTATAACAGCTCCCGACATTTCGGATTGTATGGACAGGAAGTCAAGCAATCTGTAAAAGGGGCGTTCGGAAAACCAGAGGGTAAAATATGTTGAAAAAGTCTGCAAAATTCGCGTTGGGTCAGGTGGTAAGGCACCGTCTCCACCCGTTTCGCGGCGTGGTTTTCGATATTGACCCGACCTTTGACAACACGGACGAGTGGTGGGAATCGATCCCCGAGGAAATGCGCCCGCAAAAGGACCAGCCGTTTTACCACCTGCTGGCGGAAAACGAGGCCTCTTACTATGTGGCCTATGTGTCCGAGCAGAACCTGGAAAAAGACGATTCCGGCGACCCGATCGACCACCCGGAGGTGGCCGAAATGTTCGGGGATCTGCACAAGGACAAATACGACCTCGGGGGCGGGCTACACTAGGTCTACGCCCATAGCGTTTCGACTTTATTTTGAATCATGGCCTGTCAGTGAACGCCATTGCTTCGCAATCGCTGCCTCACGGACAGGCCATGATGTACGTCTCGATGAAAAGTCGAAACGCTTTAACGTGTGCCAAGACGGGCGCGCAGCACCCGCATCATGTTTTCGCCCATCACCTTGCGGATCTGCGTTTCCGTCAGGCCCGCATCCAGCAACGCCTGCGTGATCGCCGCCAGCTCGGACGTATCAAAGGTGGTCTTGACCGAGCCGTCGAAATCCGACCCGAGCGAGACCGCATCCTCGCCCAGCAGATCAACCGCCGCCTTGATCGAGGCCGCAACCCCCGCAGGGCTGTCGTCGCAGGTCACTTCCTGCCAATAGCCCATGCCGACCACACCGCCGGTTGCCGCGATTTCTTTCATCAGCTCCGGGTCGATATTGCGTTTGACATCGCAGTGGGTTTTCACGCCCGAATGGCTAAGCACGATCGGGATGTCGGTCATGTCCAGCACATCGCGCACGACCTGTTCGCTGGAATGGGCCACATCCAGAATCAACCCGCGTTTCACGACCTCTTGCACCACTTCACGGCCAAAATCGGTCAGGCCCGCGTTGCTTTTGCCATGCAGGGATCCGCCCAGTTCGTTGTCAAAGAAATGTTGCAGGGCAATCAGGCGATAGCCGGCGGCCTCCAGCTTGTCGAGGTTGGCGATGTCCCCTTCCAGCGGGTGCGCGCCCTCTATGCCCAGAATGCCGCCAACCACTATTTCGCCGTTGGCGCGAGCCTCCAGAACCGCATCCAGATCCTGCGCCGAGGTGATGATTTTGAAATGCCCGTGGGAATCTTCCTCTACGGTTTTCAGCTTTTGTGCCTGATACAAAGCCCGTTCCAGCAAGCTGTTCCATGTCTTGATCGGCCACAGCTGCGCCACGGCCAGCAGGGTGACATTATCGAATGCCTTTGCATCGTTGCTGTCGTAATTCAGGCCCGCGGGGCTTTTGGTAACGGCGGTAAAGACCTGAACCGCAACATTCCCCAGCATCAGGCGTGGCACATCGACCTGCCCGTATTTCCCGTATGTCGCCAGATCGCGGTTCCACAGCAACGGATCCGCATGCCAGTCCCCGATTGTCAGGCTTTTATGCAGCGCGGCGGCTTTTTCCGATACCGGATAGGGATCATGCGGGGCAACGGCATTGCGCCCCTTTTCCACGATTTCCGGCCCGAAGGTCAAAAAGGCGCCGACAGCGGCAATTACAAGTAGAACCACCCAGAAGATGGCTTGTTTCAGTCGTTTCATAACACGTCCCCTTTTTTGCACCAGTAATGCACGGATGACAAATTGATGCAACTTAGGTGCGCATTTAATTCACGTTTTAACGGGGGGAAATAAATTGGCACCGCGTATCGGGGTGGGGGCTGATAAGCGCGGTGCCAAATGAAGCTTCATAGCTACAGATACATATCTAGAAATAAAACGTGGCACATATTGGGCGCAATCGTGTCAATGCAAAGAAACATTATGACAATATTTAGGCAAATCGGCAGGACTTGCCTGAACCGGAGTCGTCAGTTTCATTGGCAGTGCCATGATCCGCGCGATTTCAAACCAGTGGCGCCCCGTTGCGGTACAGCCCTTCGCTCGGGCGGATTTCGCCGGTGTCTATGTCGCGGCGGTTATGGATGCGCGGATGCAGGCGCTTTGCGGCCAGCGGGTGGTCCGGTGACAGCACGCCAAGGCGCACCAATATTGCCGCCATAGCGGATTCCGAGGCGCGGGTGGCCCCGTCCTCTATTTTCAGGGCCACGCCCAGACCTTTTTCGGGGATAATGGCGGAAAACACGCCCTCGGCCCCGGTTTTGACGGCGACTTTGCCCCCTGTCGCGGCCATCAGCTCGGAACAGGCGCGCCCCTCGCCGGCGACCAGCAGCGGGTGTTCCCGCATGGCCGAGACAAGCGCCCGCGCCGCCGATTCGCGCACGGGCCCAAGGCCGGACGGGTCCGCCATCCGCGCCATCGCCCGGGCAAAACCGGCCACCGTGGTGGCGAAATTCGGGGCGGAACAGCCGTCGATCCCGAAACCGGGGGTATCAAGGCCGGTCATTTCCTCGAACGCGGCTTTCACGGCTTTTTGCACGGG
>JALWQC010000255.1 GCA_027080755.1 Paracoccaceae bacterium | reverse complement strand
CTATAACTCCGGTTTATGCGGGGATTTCAGGCCGAAAGTTAGGAAAATGCCGCTTTCTGGCCCCAGGGTATAAGGCGCGGATTTATACCCGCCGATCAATATATTTCCCCGCTCCGTTCCCCGATGTTGAGGTCATCGGCAGCACAAGCTTGCCAGTAACCGCAGCATCCCGCTGCACAACATTTGGAGAATACACAATGAAAACGACACGCTTTATCACCGCCGCAGTTACCGCTGTTATCCTGTCCACAGGGGCCGCCATGGCGTCTACAGCCGCAGCCCCCACCGCATACGCCAACGATCCGATCGTGGCGCAGATTTCCGATCAGCTGGCGCAGCAGGGCTATGTTATTATCTCTATCGAAAAAACCCTTCTGGGCCGCTACCAGATAGAGGCCGTCGCCAACGGCCAGCGCCGCGAGATTGTCGTTTCCACAACCGGCACGGTTTTCCGCGATGAATGGCATGCAGATACCGCAGCCACGGCCACGGGTCTGGACAGCAACCACGACGGTATCCTGGACGACGGCGCCACGGTTGACGCTGGCACCAATGACGGCGTGAACGGCTTCCCGTCGGACGACAATGGCGGCACCGAAGGGGCGAATGACCATGACGGCGGCAACGACAACGGCGGCATGGATGACAACGGTGGCAACGACAACGGCGGCAATGACGACAACGGCGGCTCCCACGATGGCGGTTCCAACGACAACGGCGGCACCGGCAACGACGACAACGGCGGCAACGACAATGGCGGCACCGGCAACGACGACAACGGTGGCATGGGCGACAACGGTGGCAACGACGGCAATGGGGAACTCGACGACTAAGGCATTGCACAACTAGCCATTGCACAAGCTTGGCCAATATTGAATGATACAGGGGGCGGCACGCGATTTTCGCCCCCTGTTTTTTGTAACGACGCATCACATCCTGAAGGAATTACAAGACATGACAAAGACTAACCGCGGATTCCTTGTGTGGGGGACAGTTGCCATTCAGGTTTTTTGCGCGATCCTGTTTGCCGTGAATTTCATCCTTGAAAATTTCACGACCTATTCGGACCGCTTCCCCTGGCATTCGCACGAGCTGGTGGAAATCGGCACGGCGATCGGGTTGTTGCTCGGCTCTGTTTTGGGGATCATGCTGGCGCGCCGGTTGCTGTCGCGCAATGACAAGGTAGAGGCGCAGCTGCGCGTGGTCAGCGGCGAGTTCCAGAAACTGCTGGAAGAAAATTTTGACGGCTGGGGCTTGTCGCCCTCGGAACGGGATGTGGCCTATTTCGCGATCAAGGGGCTGTCGAATCACGAGATCGCCGACGTGCGCGGCACCAGCGAAGGCACGGTAAAGGCGCAGATGAATGCGGTTTACAAGAAGGCCGGCGTCGAAAGCCGCACCCAGCTTCTGGGCTATTTCATCGAAGAGCTGATGGCCGAGGATGGCGATTCCGCCGAAAACCCCTGATTCCGGCCGGAATCGTATCATATTTAAGAAAAACGTAATAAACCGGGGTTTAAGATGCCGGTTATGGCCCGCAGTTCATGGACGGCGGGCCGTTTGCGTTCCTATCTCTGTGGCATTCCGGACGGGATCCGGATTTGGAAAAATGCAAACGCAACACAGACACGGAGAAAAGTTATGAAAACGAAAACATGGATCGTCGCAGGTTTGACCGCAGTTCTGATGAGCACAGGCGCCTCCTATGCCGCCTCTGCCTCGGCCGATATCGGGGTTCAGGTGGTTATCACCAATCACGCAATGGTAGACGTGCAGAGCGTCAAGGACCTCTACAACAAGCTGGCCGCCGAAGGGTATAAATACATCACCGTCGGGCGCAGCTTCCTGGGCCGTGCCGTTATCGAGGCCTACAACGGTGTCGAGAAACGCGAGATCGTCCTGAACCCCGCCACCGGCGAAATCATTCGCGACATGAAAGCCACTTTTGACGGCTTCCCCGAAGGCTCCAAAGCCGCAGAATACATGGCCGAACATATGAACGGTGGCATGAACGGCGGTATGAATGGCAACATGGATGGCAACATGGATGGCGGCATGAACGGCGGCATGAATGGCGGCGTGACCGGCGACATGGATGGCGGCATGGACGGCGGTATGACCGGTGGCATGACTGGCGGTATGACCGGCGGCATGGGTGGCAACTAAATCCGGTTGGGATATAGTGTAAAACAGGATAGGATAGCCCGATGAAAAAAGATGCCGGATACCGCAACTACCGCTTGATGCTGATTGGCGTCGTGCTGGTGCAGGCTGTCCTTTCCATCCTTTACATCGGGCTGTTCATTATCGACCTGACCGGACTAGCCGCCACTCCGCTCAGCTGGCAAATCCACGAGATCATGCAGATGATGACGATCGCGGGGCTGTTGCTGGGGACATTTCTGGGCGGGGTTCTGCTGAAGAATTTCGTGAAACAGCGGCGCGAGTCCGAGGCCCGCCTGCACACGGCCTCGGGGGAATTCAACACCCTGATGTGGGACCGTTTCGCGGAATGGGGCCTGACACCGTCGGAATCCGATGTGGCCATGTTCGCGATCAAGGGGTTTTCCAACGCCGAGATTGCCGAAATGCGCGGCAAAAGCATCGGCACGATCAAGGCGCAAAGCAACTCGGTCTTTCGCAAGGCCGGGGTCAGCGGCCGCGCCCAGCTTGTCAGCCTGTTCATAGAGGACCTGACAGCCGAGATCGGCGAAATGCCGGACGCGGCGGAATAGACACGGCCGGAGGCATCCGGTGACAACATGAAAGGCCGGCGGGAAATCCTGCCGGCCTTTTGCTGTGCGGGGGCGGGTTACAGCGCCGAAAGCTCGGCCTTTATCAGGCGGGCGGCGGACAGGGGATCCCCGGCCCGCCAGATTGGGCGCCCGACAACGATGTGATCGGCCCCGCCGTTTATCGCAAGGGCAGGGGTGGCCACCCGTTTCTGGTCGTCGTTCTTGGTGCCGGCGGGGCGGATGCCGGGGGTGACGATCAGCTTGCCCTTTGCCTCGGGCAGGGCGCGGATCATCGCGGCCTCGTGCGCGCTGGCAATCACCCCGTCGGCACCGGCGGCAAAGGCCAGGCGGGCGCGTTCTTCCACGATCTGGTCCAGCGTGCCCTTGCGGATCAGGTTCAGGTCCAGATCCGCGCGGTCCAGTGATGTCAGGATCGTCACCGCCAGAATTTTCATGTCCTTGTCACCCCGGCCGGCCACGGCCGCGCGCACCACATTCGGGTCGCCATGCACGGTCAGGAAATCCAGATCGAACTGCGCCAGCCCCGCCACGGCATTTTCCACCGTCTGCGCGATATCGAACAGTTTCATGTCCAGAAACACCCGCTTGCCCTTTTCCTTCAGCTCGTTGGCCAGCGCCAGCCCGCCGCCGGTCAGCATGCCGAGGCCGATTTTGTAGAAGGACACCTCGTCCCCCAGCTTCTCGACAAGGCGCAGGCCGTCCAGCGCGTTGGGGACATCGAGGGCAACGATCAGGCGGTCATCTGCTTTGGTCATTCGGGTTCTCCTGTTTCAGATCGGTGCCGGTATATGGGGCCGCCCCCTTGTGATCAAGGTGGCAAAACCGCCAGCCGGACCGGGGCAGTCTAGCGGAATTTCCGGCAAAACACTTGAGGCAGATCAACAGGCTGAAAAAACCGGAATTTTCCTGTATACTCCCCTTGCAGGCGCGAGTTGGCAAACCCATTTATTACTCAAAGGGTCGCGCCGGAACGGGCGGCCCGCATTCGAGGCCATACGCGGCGTGCCGGTAACGGACACCGCAAATATGGACGCTCACAGATAGGAGAGACAGATATGGATTTCGAGAAATTCACAGACCGCAGCAAAGGCTTCATCCAGGCCGCGCAGACCATCGCACAGCGCGAGGATCACCAGCGGTTCATGCCCGAGCATTTGCTCAAGGCGCTTCTGGATGACGATCAGGGGCTGGCCGCCAACCTGATTACCAAGGCCGGCGGTGACCCGATGGTCGCGCGCCAGCACGTAGAGGCCGCGCTGGCAAAAATCCCCAAGGTAACCGGTGGCGGGCAGCTGTATATGGATGCCCAGACCAGCAAGGTTTTCGGCGAGGCCGAGAAACTGGCCAAGAAGGCCGGTGACAGCTTTGTTCCGGTCGAACGTCTGCTGACCGCGCTTGCCATTGTGAAATCCGAGGCCGCCGAGGCCCTGAAAGCCGCCGGCGCAACCGCGCAGAAGCTGAACGAGGCCATTAACGAGGTCCGTCAGGGCCGCACCGCCGACAGCGCCAGCGCCGAGGACACCATGGAAGCCCTGAAGAAATACACGCAGGATCTGACGGAAAAAGCCGCCGAGGGCAAGATCGACCCGATCATTGGCCGCGACGAGGAAATCCGTCGCACCATGCAGGTTCTGACCCGCCGCACCAAGAACAACCCGGTTCTGATCGGGGATCCCGGTGTGGGTAAAACCGCGATCGTCGAGGGTCTGGCCCTGCGTATCGTCAACGGCGACGTGCCCGATTCCATTGCCGGCAAGAAACTGCTGGCGCTGGACATGGGTGCGCTGATTGCCGGTGCGAAATACCGTGGCGAATTCGAGGAACGCCTGAAGGCCGTCCTGAACGAGGTCACCGCCGCCAACGGCGAGATCATCCTGTTCATCGACGAGATGCACACGCTGGTCGGGGCCGGTAAATCCGACGGGGCTATGGATGCCTCCAACCTGCTGAAACCGGCGCTTGCCCGCGGGGAGCTGCACTGTATCGGTGCCACCACGCTGGACGAATACCGCAAGTATGTGGAAAAGGATCCCGCCCTTGCCCGTCGTTTCCAGCCGGTGATCGTGGACGAACCTTCGGTAGCCGACACCATTTCCATCCTGCGCGGCATCAAGGACAAATACGAACTGCACCACGGGGTGCGGATCTCGGACCGTGCGCTGGTGGCAGCGGCGACCCTTTCGGATCGCTACATCACCAACCGTTTCCTGCCGGACAAGGCCATCGACCTGATGGACGAGGCCGCCAGCCGTCTGCGCATGGAAGTGGACAGCAAGCCCGAGGAACTGGACGCCCTTGACCGCGAGATCATGCAGAAGCAGATCGAGGCCGAGGCCCTGAAACAGGAAAAGGACGAGGCCTCCAAGGACCGTCTGGAAAAACTGGAAAAGGAACTGGCCGAACTGCAGGACCGCTCTATCGAGCTGACCGCGCGGTGGCAGGCCGAACGGGACAAGCTCGCCAGTGCGCGTGATATCAAGGAAGCGCTGGACAATGCCCGCGCCGAACTGGATCAGGCCAAACGCGAGGGCGATCTGGCCAAGGCCGGGGAACTGTCCTACGGCGTCATTCCGAAGCTGGAAAAGGAACTGGCCGAGGCAGAAGCCGCCGAAGCCGAGGGCGAAGGCATCGTGGAAGAGGCCGTCACCCCCGAGGCCGTGGCCGCCGTTGTCGAACGCTGGACCGGTATTCCGGTGGACAAGATGCTGGAAGGCGAGCGCGAGAAGCTGCTGAAGATGGAAGACGAACTCGGCAAACGGGTGATCGGACAGGATCAGGCGGTGAAGGCCGTCTCGGATGCGGTGCGCCGTGCGCGGGCCGGTCTGAACGATCCCAACCGTCCGCTGGGCAGCTTCCTGTTTCTCGGGCCGACCGGTGTGGGTAAAACCGAGCTGACCAAGGCATTGGCCGAATACCTGTTCGACGAT